>JAYUCZ010000001.1:0-2416 GCA_043740065.1 Thiobacillaceae bacterium
TGTCTTTATGGCAAAACCGTTTGCAATGCTGCAGACACCAATTTGATTGATTTCATTCTGAGGAGAAATGAGTATGGCAACAGTACGCGGTTGTAATCTACCTGACGATTTGTTCTACAACATCGACAACAACGTTTGGGCGCGTCGCGAAGCCGATGGCACCCTGACCCTTGGCATGACTGCTTATGCTTGCTCCCTGGCGGGCGAGATTGTGTCCTACACCCCGAAAAAAGTGGGTAAAGAAATCGAACAGAACAAATCGGTCTGCACGGTTGAGTCTGGAAAATGGGTCGGCCCTGTGAAAGCGCCAGTGACGGGTGAAATACTCGCGACCAACCCAGATGTGGCTGGCAAACCCGGCACCATCAACGCGGATCCTTACGGCAGTGGCTGGCTGGTCAAGATGAAGCCTAGCAACTGGGATGCGGATTCGGGTGCCTTGGTGACCGGCGGCGCTGTGGCTGCCGGTTTCGAGACCAAGATGGGCGCTGACGGTTTCGGCGGCTGCTAATAAGTTGAGCGTCTGACCTAACAGGGGCGATGTATTCGCCCCTGTTGCTTTCTGTATGTTTAAACCTTGCGCGAGCAAGGGTTCAGGTAAACACCATGAGTGATTGGCTGGAAGTAGTAGAGCGTGTTGAACCGCTGGAAGGCATTCAGCTTGACGCAAAGCTGGTATCCGAAATGCAGCGCCGTTTCGCGCAAACGCAAGGTGAAAAAGTCGGGCGGGTGAACTTTTATACGCCGACTTTCAAGGCGTTCGCCAGTTCGGAAATTACCGGTTGCGGCAAAAGTGCATGGCCTGCGGTATCCATTACCGGTGGCGACTGCAAGCTGCAATGCGATCACTGCAAGGCCAAGATACTTGAACCGATGATTGCAGCACGCAGCCCGGAAGATTTGTGGCGCGTGGTGAATGACCAGATCAACGGTGGCGCGCAAGGCATGCTTTTAACGGGTGGCTCAAACCACCGTAACGAAGTTGAATACGACGATTATTATTCAACGATTCGTCGAATCAAAGATACCTACCCCGAATTCAAGATTGCCATGCACACCGCGCTGGTGGACATGGACATCGCACGCCGCATGGAAGACTGCGGCATTGATGCTGCGATGATGGACGTGATTGGCTCGCAAGACACCATCACTCAAGTCTATCACTTGAAGCGCACTGTGGATGACTTTGAAAAAACCCTCGAATATCTGGTTTCCACCAAGTTAAAAGTTGTCCCGCATATCGTGCTGGGTCTGCATTACGGCCATTTTCTGGGTGAGTGGAACGCGCTGGAAATCATCCAGCGCCACAAGCCGCAAGCAGTTGTGCTGGTCGTGGTGATGCCGTTCTACGCGCCGGAAAACCGCCCTTTCGCCACACCGGATAGCGGTGAGGTCGGACGCTTTTTCATGGATGCGCGCGTCGCCTTGCCAGATACGCCGCTGTTGCTGGGCTGTGCCCGTCCGCCCGGCCGCGTCAAGGTGGAAATCGACAGCTATGCGGTCATGGCAGGTTTGAATGGCGTGGCCCATCCGTCTGATGGCATGGTTGAACTGGCCGTGCGCCTTGAGCGCGATGTGCGCGTGACGCCTGCGTGCTGCTCAATTGCCATCGGCGACGAAGTCATGGCGATTGAAACCGAAGATGCCGGTCTGCAAGTGGATATCCAGCGCGTGATTGAACATGAGCGTACCAAGCGCCCTGCCTTCGCTGGCAGCGCATTGTCAGGTATCAAGATTGTCACTGCAGGCCAGCCAGAAACGGCTGGTAGCTGCTGCGGTTAAGCAGGATTTAGGATGGCAACGTGGCGCGTAATCGACACCGGCCTGCGGCCTGCGGCGCAAAACATTGCGCTCAACCGTGCCTTGCTCGAAGCGCGTCAGCAAGATGCCAGCCCGAGCAGCTTACGCTTTCTGGCATTTGAGCCGTGTGCGCTGCTGGGTTATCACCAGAGTGCGGTACAAGAACTCAATCTGGACTACTGCCTAGCGCAGGGCGTTGCCGTGCAGCGCAGAATTACCGGCGGCGGTGCGATTTATTTTGATGAAACCCAGCTTGGCTGGGAGTTGTATTTGCACAAACGCGATCTCGGTAGCGCGGACATGACGGCCATTTCGCGCCGCATCTGTGAGGCGGCTGCGCGGGGTATATCCAGTCTGGGCGTGGATGCGCAATTTCGACCACGCAATGACATCGAAGTGTCCGGGCGCAAAATCTCCGGTACCGGCGGTGCATTTGATGGCGATGCGCTGATGTATCAGGGTTCCTTGCTGATACAGTTCGACGTGGAAAAAATGTTGCGGGTGTTGCGTATCCCGGCAGAAAAGCTATCGGATAAAGCCATTGCATCTGCCCGTGAACGGGTCGCCAATCTGGCGGATTTGCTCGGCGAAGTACCGTCTTTAGCACGCGTCAAGG
>JAYUCZ010000002.1:0-13297 GCA_043740065.1 Thiobacillaceae bacterium
CGCGTATTCACCGACAGCGCGCCGGTACTGGAAGTTGAACTCGCCAGCAAATCCGGCCTCGGCTGGCGCGGCAAACACACCCTGCTGTTAAACCGGCAACACGGTTCGTGGTTTTTTCTCGGCGAAATCTATACCGACTTGCCGCTGCCGGTAGACAGCCCCGAGGCCAATCACTGCGGCACCTGCCAGGCGTGTATCGACATCTGCCCCACCCAGGCCATCGTCGCGCCCTACTCGCTCGATGCCCGCCGCTGCATTTCCTATCTCACCATCGAACTCAAGGGCAGCATCCCGCTAGAGCTGCGCCCATTGCTGGGCAACCGCATTTATGGCTGCGACGACTGCCAGCTGGTGTGCCCGTGGAACCGATTTGCGCAAACCGCTACCTTGCCGGATTTTGAAGTGCGCAACGGACTCGACGGCGCGCGGCTGGTGGAGCTGTTTGCCTGGAGTGAAGCAGATTTCAATGAACGACTGGCG
Source organism: Thiobacillaceae bacterium (assembly GCA_043740065.1). Lineage (GTDB taxonomy): Bacteria > Pseudomonadota > Gammaproteobacteria > Burkholderiales > Thiobacillaceae > UBA6918. The sequence continues at coordinate 481 of JAYUCZ010000002.1, forward strand.
GGTTCAGCCATTCGCCGTATCGGGCATGAACGCTGGTTGCGCAATATTGCCGTTGCCTTGGGCAACAGCCTGAAAGAAATACAGCGCAATAGCCTAAAAGAAATGCCGCGTAGTACACAGCCCACGATGGAAGCAATCCTGGCGCTGGAAAGCCAGCGTAAGCATCCATCAGCATTGGTCAGAGAACACGTCGAATGGGCAATCACCCAACTTCAAACACAACCTCAAACCGAGCGCTGATCCCGCAATTCCTGACGCGCATGGCGGATCACTGCAACGCCCGAACTGAGCGCCAGCCCGACCAGCACCAGCGCCACCGCGATGTCTGGCCAACCTTGTCCGCTTGCCCATACGCCCGCCGCCGCGCCGATAACGGCCAGATTGCCCAAAGCGTCATTGCGCGAACACAACCACACCGAACGCGCCTGCGCATCGCCCTTGCGATAAGCAAACAGCAGCGCCGCCACACCCAGATTAACCGCCAGCGCAAGCAGACTCACCCAGGCCATGATGACTGGTTCTGGCACGATTCCAGCCGACCACTGCCAGGCCGATTTTCCCAGCACAAACACCCCGAAACCCAGCATCAACCAGCCTTTCCACAACGCCGTGCGCGAGCGCCAAACGGGTGCCAGCCCCAGCACAAACAGCGCCACGCCGTAGTTTGCGGCATCGCCCAGAAAATCCACCGCATCGGCCAGCAACGACACTGAATCTGCGCGAAAGCTGGCAATCAATTCCACGCCAAACATCAGCGCATTCAGTGCCAGCGCGACCCACAACGCACGCCGGTAGCCCGGGTCGGTTGGCGCAGTCTGGCAAGTCGTGCCGCAATCGCAAGCGCTCATCGCGCCAGCCTCGTGCCGCACAGGTAAAATAGCGTTTTGTTCATTGCGCCATCATGCCATCCATGTCCTCAAATGCACATTCTCCAATTGGCGTTTTCGATTCCGGTATCGGCGGACTAACCGTAGTGCGTGCGCTCATGGAGCGTCTGCCGTTTGAAAATATCGTGTATTTCGGTGACACGGCGCGCGTGCCTTACGGCGTAAAGTCGGTGGAAACCATCGCGCACTTCACCACCCAGATCGCGCAGTTTCTGCTGGAAAAAGATGTCAAGTTGCTGGTCATCGCCTGCAACACCATGGCCGCCGTGGCCGCGCAGGTGGTGCGCGATTTATCGCCGGTGCCGGTGCTGGACGTGATCGACGCGGGTGCGGTGGCGGCACGCGACGGCAAGAAAATCGGCGTGATCGGCACGCCCACCACCATCAACAGCAACGCTTACGCCCGCGCCATTCACGATCACGCGCCGGACTCGCGCATTTATTCGCAGGCCTGCGCGTTACTGGTGCCGCTGGTGGAAGAAGGCTGGCTGGAACACGAAGTAACGCGGCTCACCGCCAAGGAATATCTGCGCCCGCTGCTGGCCGAACACATTGATACGCTGGTGCTGGGCTGCACGCATTACCCGCTGTTAAAACCGCTGCTGCATGAAGTGGCGGGCAAAGACGTGAAACTGGTCGATTCTGCCGAAGCCATGGCCGAGCAGGTTGCTGCGGTACTCCAGGAAAAGGGCATCGCCAACCCCGGCTCCACGCCGCCGCGCTACGACTTTCATGTCACCGATGTACCGTTGCGCTTCCAGACCATCGGCGAGCGTTTTCTGGGGCGTACGCTAAACAACGTGCATGTGGTGAAGTGGTAACGGCCTTTATTTTTCATTGTCATGCCAACCAACCGCTCACGACCAATTCGGGCTGGTATATCCATACTGGCATCCAGCAATCTATGTTAATTTGCGGCTTCACCTTCTTCCGGGCAAGTGCATGAAAACCGGCAGGCTGCTCAGTAGCTTATTTTTTGCACTGTTTTTTGGTATCAGCATGCTGCTGGCGCTGTATGGGCAATCGCGCGTGCATGAGTTGGAAAATCAGCTCGTGCTGCGCATGCAGATTTCTACGGAAGCCGCCGCCAGCAAAATCAGTACCGATATTGAACGTCTGCGCGGCCTGGCCGAATTGTTCGCACGCGAGCATGCCGCCAGCCTTGAACCGCTGCTGGATGCGCCCTCCAACGAAGCGCAAAAGAAGCGGGTGTTCGACAAGGTGCAGGCCTATTTCCCCGAGCAGTTTGCTTCCACGCTGGTGGGGATTGACGGGATGCCGCTGTTTTCCAGCCTGACCGGCAAGGTTGGGCAGATGTGTCAAAACGATCTGAAAACCTACGCTGCCAGCGCACTACCGCAGCGTCAGATCTACGCGCCCACCATGCACATGAACCCCAGCGGCAAGGCGTTCGGACGGCATTTCGACATCATGGTGCCGATTGCCGATCAGGCCGGTGCGGCGCAAGGTATTTTCTTCGTCAGCCTGCAAGTTGCGCTGATTGAAACCACGCTCAAGCTGCACCAGTTACCCGCGCATCGCCTGCTGTTGATGTCCGCCGCAAAATCGCAGCAAATTCAGACCGAGGCGGATGCCGCGTTGTTGCCCGAAAAGAAATTTCCGCAACTGGATGCGGCCGCACTCGCGCAGATTCATGCCCTCAAGGAAATAGCCGGGACTGGCTGGGCGGTGCTGGCCTTGCCGCAAGCCGGAGTTCTGCAAAGTCTGACACGCGATATCTGGCTGGAAATATTTGGCATCTGGCTGGGTGTGAACCTGCTGCTGACTTTTGGCTTTGTGTTTTTCAAGCGCGAAACCCAGCGCCTGCTGGAAAGCGACGCGCTCAACCGCGCCCTGCGCACCGAGGTGGGCACGCGACAGCAAACCGAACAGCGCCTGCGCGAAATGACGGTGTATGACCAGCTAACCGGCCTGACCAACAAACAGGCTCTGACCGAATTTTTGAGCCATGCGCTGGCTTCCGCGCAAAAAACGCAGATACCGCTGGCCGTGCTGTTCTTTGACCTGGATCGTTTCAAAATCCTCAACGACACGCTGGGACACGGTTATGGCGACATGCTGCTGAAAGCCGTCGCCCAGCGGCTAAAAGATCAAATCCCCGAAACCGACTTAATCGCCCGCTGGGGCGGCGACGAATTCATTATCGTCATGCCCGCAATCAAAGACGCAAACGCCGCCGGCGAGCTGGCCGAAAGCCTGATAAAAGCCATGCGGGCACCGTTCCAGACCGGCAGCCATGAAGTCATCACCAGCGTCAGCATCGGCATTTCGCTTTATCCGGACTTTGGTGCCGGTATAGACACCATCGTCAAAAATGCCAAAACCGCCATGTACCGCGCCAAGCACGAAGGCCGCAACACCTTCCGCTTTTACAGCGAGGAGATGGGCGCCCAGTTCATGGACAGGCTCAAGCTGGAAAATGATCTGCGTCACGCACTGGAACGCAATGAATTCCGCGTGTATTACCAGCCACGGGTACGGCTGGATGATGGCCGCCTGATTGGCGCAGAGGCCCTGTTGCGCTGGCAGCATCCGGAGCGCGGCCTGGTGTTGCCGCAGGTATTTCTGCCCCTGCTGGAAGAAACCGGCCTGATTGTTGAAACCGGCGGCTGGATATTGCAGCAGGCTTGTCGTCAAATCCGCGCCTGGCATGATGCCGGGCTGCACCTTGCGGTATCGGTCAACCTGTCGGCGCGTGAACTGGCCGACCACAGCCTGATCGAGCGGGTTTCGGCCAGCCTGCTGCAAAACGGCATCCCCGCCAGCAGACTGGAAATAGAACTGACCGAGGGCACCCTGATGGCGCACACCGAGCAAAACCTGGCGAAGCTGGCGGCGCTCAAGGGGCTGGGCATCCAGATTGCGATGGACGATTTTGGTACCGGCTATTCCTCGCTGGCTTATCTCAAGCGTTTTCCCACCGACACCCTGAAAATCGACAAGTCCTTTATCGACGGCCTGCCCGGCAACGAAGACGACGAGTCCATCACCGTCACCATTATCCGGCTAGGAATGGGGCTGGCGCTGCATATCGTGGCGGAAGGCATTGAAACCCCGGCACAGCGCGGTTTCCTGGTCAGTAAAGGTTGCCATGAAGGGCAGGGCTACCTGTTCAGTATGCCTGTGCCGATTGATGAGTTTGAAGCTCAGGCGCTGTTTACGGATTGTGCGGCCAGCGACGGGGGGGTGATGAAATATCCGGACCAAGACCAATAGCGCCGCAACCATGCAACCGGCGCAAGAACGTATCTGGATAGGCAACCGCATTATTGCAGCGGGGTTTCTGGTCGTGCTTTTGCTGCTGGCGGGTGTTATCGCAATCGGTCTGCGACACGCTTCCGAAACCGATATGCGGATGCGTAGCGTGGTCGAAAACAACAATGTCAAAACCCGGCTTGCCAATAATCTCCAGACCGCCCTGCACGAACGCGCCCTGAGCATGCATGCGGCGTCGGTGCAGACCGACCCGTTTGACAAGGATGCCGAGATACAGCGTTTCCACGCCTTTGGCGCAACCTATGTGGAGGCGCGGCAACACCTGCAACAATTGCCGCTGACCCGCGAAGAAGCCGCGCTGCTGGAGCGCATCCGCGTGTTGGCGCGCGAATCCCAGCCAGAAGTTCAGGCCGTGGTAGAGATGAGTACCAACGGCGATCAGGCTGCCATGTTCCAGCAAATCCACGAACGCGCCATGCCTCGGCAACGGGCGATTGCCGCACAGGTAGAGCAGTTGATCCGCATTCGGCAGCAGCGCACTGACATGGCCATGCGCGATGCCGAAGCATCCCATCAACAGGCACGCAACTCGATGCTGCTGCTGAGTTTGTTTGCCCTGCTCATGGGCGGGGCGGTGGCCTTGTTTGTCCACTTCAAGGTCGCCGGTCAGGCCAGAGCGCTCGCCCGTCAGGCGCTATATGACCCGCTGACCGGCCTGCCCAACCGGGTTTTGCTGCAAGACCGCATCGGCTGCAGCATCGCGCTCTCGCGCCGCGCCCAGCGCTCATTTGCGCTCGTCCTCATCGACCTCGACCAGTTCAAGAGGATCAACGACACGCTGGGACACGAAGTCGGCGATGAAGTCCTGCGCGAAGTCGGCCAGCGGCTGCGCGATACCGTGCGCAGCGACGACACCGTGGCACGCATGAGCGGCGACGAGTTTGTCCTGCTTCTGCAAGGTTTCGGGGAAGAGGACGTGCCGGGCTTCGCCGCCAAACTGTTTGCCGCGCTGGAAGCACCGTTTATCCGGGAAAACCAGGATATCGACATTAGCGCCAGCATCGGCTTCAGCATTTTCCCGACCCATGCCGAAGACCCCGTGACCCTGCTCCGCTATGCCGACATCGCCATGTACGCCGCCAAGCGCTCCGGCAAAGGCTACGCGGTGTATGCCGCAGATCAGGAACAGCTCCAGAAAACCGACCTTTCGCTGAAGGGCGAGCTGCGCACCGCCATCCAAACGGATCAACTGTGCCTGCACTACCAGCCCAAAGCCAACCATCTCGACAACCGCATCACCGGGCTGGAAGCCCTGCTGCGCTGGAATCACCCGCAGCGCGGCCTGTTGTTGCCCGATCTGTTCATCCCCGCCGCCGAAGAAACCGGGCTGATCAAACCGCTGACACACTGGGTGCTGAAAACCGCATTAACCCAGCTTGCGCGGCTGCATCAGCTTGGCTACCCGCTCACCATGGCGGTCAATCTTTCCGCACTCAACCTGCGCGATGCCAGCTTGCCCGAAAACATTTCCGATCTGCTTGCCGATAGCGGTGTGGCGGCAAGCTATCTGACGCTGGAAATCACCGAAACCGCCGTCATGTCCAGACCCGATGCCAGCCTGGCCATTCTGACCCGGCTGGCGCAGATGGGCATTACGCTGACCATCGACGATTTTGGCACGGGCTATTCTTCGCTGTCTTACCTGCAGCGCCTGCCGGTCAGCGAAGTTAAAATCGACAAATCCTTTGTCATGTACATGCAACAGGATGACACCTGCAACACCATCGTCCGTTCCACGATTGATCTTGCGCACAACCTCGGCCTCAAGGTCGTGGCGGAAGGCGCAGAATCAAAACAAGCTTGGGATGCGCTGGCCGCGCTCGGCTGTGACTATTCGCAGGGCTATTATCTGAGCAGGCCGCTGGATTCTGGCAAGCTGATCGAATGGCTCGAATTGACGGCTTACGCGAGAAGCCGTTATTGCGAGTCGGTTTAAACTTGACCCGGATGCAGTCAAGTGTGGTTTTCAGGATAAATCAGCGCTTCCCTAACGCTTCCTGAGCCATTTCGCGGATTTTCGGATCGGCATCTTCAAGACAAACCCGCATAGTCGGCCTGATTCCCGCCCCGCCAATCAAGGTCAGAAAATGGCAGGCATCGGTGCGCAACAGGCGGTCTTCGGATTTGAGCAGGTCTCCCAGCGCCGGAATCAGCGCTTCGGTGAGGCCGCTGCCGTGCAGTTCTTCCAGCACCGCACCGATACCCAGGCGGATCGCCATGCTGGTTTCAGGGTTCGCCAGCAAACGCGCCAGTGCATGAATGCGCGGCGGTTCTGCCCGCACCAGCGCTTCAAATTTTTGGCGCTTGCCAGCTTTCAGAAGTTCCAGCACCCAGTTGTCCAACACTGCATCATCGTTTACGCCCAATGCCAGTTCGCGCAGTTTGCTCACGCTCACCACACCTTCGATTTCAAACGCACCAATTTGCGTCCAGGGCACAGACTGTATGCCGCGTGTTTCGGCTTCTTCGATATGCGCGGCAACGTTGATGATTCGCAGCCGCCCGATTACGCCTTCTTTCAACAAAACAGTTAACGCCTGCAACACCGCCGGGCAGTGCTGGCAGCCGCCAGTAATCAGCAACAGCGCGTCGGGCGCACCGCCCTCCGCTACCATTCGATCACTTGACCCTGAATCAGCGGCGCGATTTCACGGTTGGGAATGAGCTGTTTCAATTCGTCCAGAATGGCGGTTTCGTTACCGGGTTTGAGGTGCGTAATCCAGATGCGCGGGCTATTTTTCAAACGTGCCAGTTCGTGCGTTAGCGAATCGGGATGGTGGTGCATGGAAGCCACGGCAATATCGCGCAATTCATTTTCAAACGAGGTCTCGATGATGAGATCGCCCAGGTCATCCATGTTGTTGAGCGTGTGCATGAGCGCGTCGCTGCGCGTGGTATCGCCAGTAAACACCAGGCTGCGGATACCGTTGGACATTTTATAGCCACAGGCAGGCACGGTATGGTGCGCGGGAATGCTGGTCAGGCTGCGATTACCAAGCGAAACAGTTGACCCCAGCGGTAATGGCTGAAAGCGCACCCAGGGATTTTCCGCATCGGGAATCTCGCGAAAATCCGGCCACAACTTCCAGTTGAATAAATGATCGGACAGAATTTTCAGCGTATCCGGCAGGGCGTGAACAATCACCGGCTTGGCGCGCTGATCGCCCACCGCATCCAGCAGTAGCGGCAAGCCCAACACATGGTCGAGATGACTATGGGTTAAAAACAGATGGTCGATGTTTGCCAGTTGTTCCAGGCTTAAGCTGGTAATACCCGTGCCAGCGTCAATCAGGATATCGTCATCCAGCAGAAAACAGGTCGTGTGCCGACCGCTGCCGATACCTCCAGAACATCCCAATACTGTCAGTTTCATTCGTTTTTTGCAGCGATTTTCTCGGCTGCCTGCTTTGGGAACTTTGCAATTAGCCACGTCAAAACTTCAAGCTGATCCGCCGAAGTCGCCCGGCGAATTTGAATCAAAAGCTGTTTCAGATCAGGGCGAATTAGCGTGGCATTTTGCGCACCTTCGTTGCAGATGGAGCAAATAGCACGAAGGTTGGAAGGCTCATCAATTCCGCCTTTGCTCTTGTCGATGATATGTCCGATGTGAAGCCGGGTTTTTCGTGTTGGATCGTATGGATGAGACTCCCCGGCCACAGCGCCACACATTTGGCAAGTAAATCCGTTGCGGTCAAGGACATAGGCGCGTGTTTCTTTTGAAATTGCACGCTCAAAGGCCGGTTGAGGTTTCGGAGTTTCCAGCAAATATTGACCGGGTTTCAATTCGCTGCGGTCATTATGCGTGAGAATTAAATAGCCTTCCTCCGTGCGAAGCTCGCGCACACGGCGCGCCCATTCGGACTGGTTTTCCGCAACGACCCGCAATTCGTCGGAATCCATAACGCGGCCTATGTTTGCGAGAAAGTGTGTGCGGAGTTTTCCGCGCACACCGCCCCTTTGTGTTTTTTCTTTTGCCATCGCTACGCCCGTTTAAGTTTTGGTTTCGCGGCGGCGTTCAGCGCGGCTTGAATTTGCGTGCCAACGGCACAGGCAACGGGAGGCGGAAACGCATTGCCAATTTGACGATATGCGGCAGTTTTTTTGCCGCTGAATTGCCAGTGATCGGGAAACCCCTGGATGCGTGCGGTCATGCGAACTGTCAGGCGTGGCATTCCGACAAAGTCTCTTTCTGGTGCGTCATTGGCGATCCCCATGCCGTCTACGCCAATTGAGGCCCAGGCTTTTTTTGCTCTGGTGGGGCCAAGGTCAGGCCCGCCATGTTTTTTACTGCCGCCAACCAATGTGGGCGCTATGTCACATGCTCTTTCGCGCCATTGCTTTGCGCCGTGCCAGCCGTTTGCAGCCATGAGGTCGAAAAGCGCTTCGCCGACCGTTGGTGGCGGGGCGATCAGTGCTGACGGCCACACAAAATATTCTGCGGCACTTTTCTTCAGCGCCACGAAGACCACTCGCGGGCGCAACTGCGGAACGCCAAAATCACTTGCGTTCAGCAAGCGCCATTCGGCGACATAGCCAAGTTTTTTCAAGTCGGTGATTATTTTTGCGCGGTATTCATCAAAAACAGAATCGAGCAGCCCGCGCACATTTTCGAGCATGACGGCTTGAGGCTTACATTCAGACACCAATCGAATTGCTTCCGGGAAGAGATCACGATCATCTTCGTTGCCGAGTTGTTTGCCTGCCTTGGAGAAAGGCGGGCAAGGTACGCCACCGGCCAGGAGTTCTATGCCTTTCCATTTTTCGGCAGAGTAGTGGCGGAGGTCGCCTTCAGTGACATGCCAATGAGTGCGATTGATGCGGAGAGTTTGGCAAGCTGCCGCTTCAATCTCTACGAGGCTAACATGCTCAAAGCCTGCCTGCTCCAAGCCGAGCGCTTGACCACCTGCGCCAGCGCATATTTCTAATGATGAAAGCCCCATTACTCCCTCCAGATACGGTTTGTGGCAGAGGTGTGCCGCCTGTGTACGCACAACATTCTCACTCCCCTATTTTATTTTGTCGTATAAACAAACACGCCATCCCAATCCTTGGCGGGCGGATGTTCACGGAAATGCGCGATGCGTTCCAGATAGGTTACGCACAGCCCGCACGGCGTGATTTCGGCCATTTCATGTAGCAACGTCTCTGCCGCTTCCCAATCTTGTTTTTGGTATAGCCCAAATGCGGCTTCAAACAACTGCGCCATTTTACCGGCCTCCTCGCTCAATTCACCCTTGCGCCCCAGTGGTTGATAGATGGCGACCGGGGTTTCCTTGCCCTTGACCCGCACCACGTCGATTTTCATGAATTGATGGGCCGGGTCGGCGGCGACCGTGGTTTCAGTCGCCAGTATCCCCACGCCGTACTGCTTGGTGATGCCCTCCAGCCGCGAACCGAGGTTCACCGCATCACCCATTACCGTGTAAGACAGGCGGAACTCGGAGCCCATGTTGCCCACACTCATGCGTCCGGTATTCACACCCACGCCGATTTTGACATCGGGCCAGCCGCGTGCAGCAAATTGTTTATTCAATTCGGGCAAGGCGGCCTGCATGTCGAGCGCGGTTTGCACGGCTTGTTCGGCATGGTCGGGCATATCCAGCGGCGCGTTCCAGAACGCCATCACCGCATCGCCAATGTATTTGTCGATGGTGCCGCGATGATCCTGCACAATCTGGGTCATGGTCGAAAGATAGGCGTTCAGGACTTCAGCCAGTTCTGTTGGCGGCAGTGCTTCAGAGAAATTGGTAAAGCCGCGTATGTCCGAAAACAATACCGTCATCTCGCGCGACTGGCCTTGCATGCTGTAGTTCGTCGGATCCTGGCTCATCTTGTCGGCCAGTTCGGGCGGCACATACTGGCCAAACAGTTTGGTGATCTGGCGCTTGTTGCGGGTTTCGGCCACAAAGCCATAGGCGGTGGATAGCAGATACAGTCCAATAACAGCCAGGAGCGGCGTCGCTAACGGCAACACCCAGTGTTGTTGCCAGGCTTGGTATTGCCCGGTTATTAACCCGGCAAGTAACAGTAAGGTCAAGCCTAATCCATAAGTCGGCCCAAGCAGCGGCAGTGCAATAGCCAGCACCAAACCTGCAAGCAGCGTGATTGCCAGGCGCGCGTCATTTGCCCATGCCGGGGTAAAACCAGTGTCGCCATCCAACATGCCGGCAATCATGTGGGCGTGGATTTCCACGCCGGGAAATGCGCCTGAAAACGGCGTGACGCGCAAGTCGGCCAACCCCGGTGCGGTAGAACCCACCAGCACTACGCGATTTTCCAGCACGCCTTTGGGGGTGCGCCCGGCCAGTACCTCTTTGGCCGACACATAAGGAAACGGCGCACCCGCGCGATAGGGTACCCAGGCGCTGCCGTCTGCATTTAGATTCAAACGAATCCCCGCCACTTCTACCCACGGTTGACGATAAGTGCGCCCCAGAAAACGGCTTTCCTGCACCCCGGCTTTTAGCGGCTCTGCGCCCATCGCAGCACGCAAAGAGGCCGCGCTAAAAGACTCGTACAAACCACCTTGATAACGGGTGAGCAAATGCACTTTGCGGATCGTGCCATCTTCGTCCGGCAAGACTGAAAAATAACCGGCGATACCCGCCGCGTTTTGAAAAATAGCCTGATTTGCGCCGTAGCCAATCGCGCCGATTAAATTGTTTGCGTTAGAACCCATGACGGTATCTGGCAAATTGGCGGGCGGCAATGCACCGGTAATGCCTTCTGGCAAACCCGGCGTGATGAAGTAATAACCCAGTGCGAGCGTTTTACCCTTGAGCGTTTCGGCAAAGCGCCCGTCGTAATCCAGCGTGGGACGCAAACTGGAATAGCGCTTTTGAAAAGCCGGATCGGCGGCAAATTCCGCCTTGGCCATTAGGTCTAGCGTGGCAATCCCGGAACTGATGTCCGGCTCGGCAAAAATCACGTCAAAGCCCATCGCGGCAATGCCGTAATCGGTATAAAGCCGATCGACCAGTGTCGCCATTTTGTCGCGGCTCCATGGCCAGCGTCCAACCACTTTCAAACTGGGTTCGTCGATATCCAGAATGGTGATGCGATCATCCACACTACGTGCCGCACGGCTTTTCAGTGTGAAGTCATAAATTGACGCATCCAGCCGGTCAACAAACGCTAGCTGTATCTGGCCTGCGCCATGCAAGACCAGTAAAGCCAGCCATGCCGCCGCAATGCCCCATTGGGCGGCATGTTTACGAGCGCGTATTTTCACCGAATGCGATAAAAGCGGTCGGCGAATTCCTTACCGGGCGGCAGGCTGTCAAAGCGATCGCCCACCGCATCGCCCAAACGCGCAAGGCGATCCGCCGCCGTGGGGTGGGTTTTATACAGCAAACCCAAGCGGCCATCCTTGGCGTTAATCGAGGCCATATCCTGCAACACGCTGGGCAAACCCCACGCGTCGTAACCGGCACGCGCCGCAATCACCGCACCGATACGATCAGCTTCGAACTCGGCTTCCTTGTCCAGCCCACGCGCCATGATTTCCGCGCCGTTGCCGATCAGGTTTTGCACCATCGCATCACCCTTGATTTCTTTGGAAACGCCCTGCGCAAGCATCCCGATCAAGGCGGATTTTTTCAGCACCTTCATGTGATGGCCTTTGGAAATGTGAGCAACTTCATGTGCCAGCACACCAGCCAGTTCGGCTTCGTTATTAAGGCGTTTGTACAAGCCTTTGGTCAGAAAAATAAACCCGCCCGGCGCAGCAAAGGCATTGATGTCTTCCGATTCGATCACGCCAAATTTCCACGGCACATCCGGGCGACCACTGTGCTGCGCAACCCAGCGCCCTACGGTGTTTACATACTGCTGGAGCGTGTCGTCCTTGACCAGCGGCGCAGCACCCAGAAGATTGCCGGACACCTGCTTGCCAATACGAATTTCGTCCTCCAGGCTGGTTTTTCCAAACAGGTTAATGGCCGACTGTTGTTGTGTTGGGGCTGCGGGCGGCGTACCCGTTTGCGCCGTACCAGAGGGTTGCTGCGCGGGAGCAGGCTCGGTTTTTTTCGGCTGCGGCGGCTGACCCATGGCTTCCAGCACCTTGCCAAAATCAAACCCGCCGCTGCTGGCGGTGGAATACAACCCCAAGGCCAGCGCGATCAAAAGTGCGTGCTTTTTCATCAGTCATTCCCCCAGGGTGTGTTGGATTGCGATTCTGTTTTTGGTTTTGGCAAACCCGCCACATTCTGGCTCTTCAAACCGGATTTATCCGCGAATGCCTGTGCCTGAGCGGCGCTCACCGCGTATTTATCCAGCCGAGCCATTTCCTCGGCGCTGTACTTTGCGCCCTTGAGGTCTTCTTCATTCAGGCCGCGCACCCCCGCTACCGCGACTACCCGGCTAGGGTCGGATTTTTGCGTCACCACACCAGCCACATCCGCCAAACCGGCACCGCCAGCCCCGCCCGATCCTGCACGCACACTCAGCAAACGCACCCAGCCCTGAGCCTTGCCAACCTTGATTTGTAGCCAGCCACCCTGCTTGGCGACAATATCCACGCTCGCGCCCTTGGTCATTTTGCCAACCTCGGCAGCCGTCGCGCTGGGCTGTGCCAGCATGTTCTCGTCTTTTAACGCCAGACCCGGCGCGGCCAACACTGCCGACCCTGCCAG
>JAYUCZ010000003.1:0-2402 GCA_043740065.1 Thiobacillaceae bacterium
AGTGCTGGGATTCAGAACGCCACACGAGGTATTCTTCGGGCTAGAAATGCGCTACACCAATATCCCGTTAACCGTTGCACTTCGAACTTGAATCCGCGAGTGGTTTCACAAGGCGGCTGAGAAGGGACATGCTGAAGCCCTATTCAACCTTGGGATCATGTACCACAACGGACAAGGTGTGCCGCAAGATTATGTGCAGGCCCATAAGTGGTACAACCTGGCCGCAGCCACTTCCACAGACAAAATAAATCGTGAACAAGCCGTAACTAACCGGGATTTTATGGCTGGAAAAATGACCCCTGCTCAGGTTGCCGAAGCCCAGAAACTGGCGCTCGAATGGAAGCCGACAGATCAAATGGGGTCGGGCTGAATAAACTATGGCGAAATTGGGGACAGACCACGGTTTATCCATTCACCAAGCAATTCCCCCGATTCAGGTTCTACCGTTCTAAAGAATTGGGGACAGACCACGGTTTCCTCTGTTTTTCATGGGGCACTTCACTCGATGAATATCATAGCCATTTTCCTAGATGCGCTTCAGCCTGCGCTTGCGATATGACACCTTCGGTTTCTGCGCGTGCTAGTCCCCGACGTATTTTCTCGATGACATAGAGGTGGTATTGCACGTCTTCCAGCGCGCTGCTATCCGGCAATCGTTCGAGCAGGGACGCGACTTCTTGTTTGGCAGTTTGCATGGCGATTTCCGGTAAGTTTCAAGGATAGATTCTGGCTTGGTCAGTTTATTGACCCGGCCATTAAAAAGTTTGTGGGTCGGCCTTCAGGCTGACTGTCGGCCTGAAGGCCGACCTACGATAAACCGCACTATTTAGTGGCCGTCTCTATAGCATTAGGCGTTTCATATTCTCGGCAACGCCCCGCGCACCACATCCAGCAATGCCTGCCCGCCCGGTAGCGCAGTCAGTACATCCGGAAACAGCAACAACCCGAATAGCAATGCCAGCACGCACAGCAGCACCAGGTTCATGAAGATGCTTTCTGGCCGCAGCACGCCCCAGTAGCGCACGGTGAGGTACATGGCATCTTTTTTGTGTTCGCTCATGGTCATCCAGCGGCGCACGAAGGCGATGGCGAGATAGACGATGTAGCCGCCCGTCAGCGAGGCGAACAAAATTCTGAATACGCCGAAAATATCCAGCGTGCCGCCCACTACGCGGTGGTAAACCCAGGATACGGCACCGACCAGGAAGGAGGCGCTGACGGCGATCAGTACGTTGTAAAACAGCCGCCGCCGCTCGGTGGCCAGGTCTTGCTGGCGGCGCACGAAAAAGTCGTCGATTTCAATTTTGAAATATTCGACTTTTTCTTGCACCAGATCGGAAAACTCACGTCTGGCCACCGCCACGCGCTCATCCAGCACAGTCGATAACTTGTCGGCGGCGTAATCTACCAGTTCGCGCACGTCGTCCTTGGTGAACTGGCGCTGGTCGTGTAGTTCCTGGGAGATTTTGTCGAGCTTGGCATCGATTTCATTGCCCGCATGTTCGATGACTTCGCGCAGCTCTAGTCCAGCTTGCGCCACGCCGTCCTTGACCACGCCGGTCAGACGTTCTCCGGCGCGGTCGATGGCCTGCTCCGAGACTTCGGTCAGGCTGTCTTTTGCGTAGGTAATTTCTTTTTCAAACCAGGCCATGTGTTTTTGTTTCGCTTATTTGGGTTTGGCGAAGCGCCCTTCCTCACCTGATATTAGACGCTGGATGTTGCCGCGATGCCGCCATAACAGCAGGGCGGTGATGATAAATAACACCAGTGTGGTGAGCCTGTCGCCGATAAAGTATGCACCCAGCAGCGGCGCGGAAACCGAGGCGCTCAATGCAGCCAGCGACGACACGCGGGTGCTGGCAAACACCAGCAGCCAGACTGCCAGCACCGAAAGCCCCATCCAGACATTTAGCGCGAGCAGGATACCCAGCGCGGTCGCTACGCCCTTGCCGCCTTTGAAGCCAAAAAACACCGGGAACAAATGCCCAAGAAATACCGCCAGCGCGGCAAGGAGCGTGGCGATGGCCACGCCGAAATGCGCACCAACCAGCCCGGCCAGCCACACAGCCAGCCAGCCCTTGGTTAAATCCCCCAGCAAAGTGAGTAGCGCGGCGGTTTTTTTGCCGGTGCGCAGCATGTTGGTCGCGCCCGGATTGCCCGATCCAAAGCTGCGCGGATCGGGCAGCCCCATCAGTTTTGCCACGATGACCGCAAACGACAACGAGCCGATCAGATAGGCAGCAAACGCAATGATGAGGGCGGGTAGAACGCTATGCATTAAAATCGCTTCCTTTTGTGTTTTGGGTGAACCCCGATGGACATCTTGTTTTTGCGGGACTTCCGCCTTGAACTCATTATCGGCATATATGAATGGGAACGCAAAATCACCCAGCCGGTAAAGC
>JAYUCZ010000004.1:0-5752 GCA_043740065.1 Thiobacillaceae bacterium
CGTTTGGCGTCACGCCGGAGGAGGTGCAAAATCGCAGCTATCAAGGGGCATTTCAAGCTTGGGTTTACCTGCTACGCCGAGCAGCAAATCTGAATTTGCGGGAGGTGGCGGACAAAGCGGGCGTTTCACCCGGGCGCATTTCGCAGATTCAGCGGACGATTGAAACAGGGGACCCCGAGTTGGTGCTGGCTAGATTGAAGCGTAGGTATAAGGTAAAGGACTGACCCCCTCCATTCAAGGACTGACCCCCTCCATTCCAAGGTAAAGGCCTGACCCCTAAATTCCGTTCTGCGAAGTCAGGTCAACGCCGCAATCAATCGCGCGGTGGCGGCGTGATTCGTGGGGAAACCTCAGAGCCTGGCCCCTTTGATTTTCTACCGGCGTCCCCTTTTTCGCTACGGCCTCATGCTACTTGTGCCGCAACTATTGGCTGTGTCGCCCTGGCACGAACCAGCAGTATTTCTCGTCAGTGAGGCTATGTTGCCATAGCAAACCAATGCAGGGCTTCGATACGCCAGTTTTACGCATTCCTGTTCCAGCAAATTTAAGCGTTTTGTTTCCGCAATATGCATGACTTCACTCCCTCGATAATAAAATTCAGAATGCGTGATTTTTTAACCAGGCGCTCAACGCGAGCGGCTGGATTATAAAATCACTCGAAAAGGTGGAATGACTCCCGTCACCCCCCATATAGGCTTCAAACGCTTGCCTGTATTTCATCATATCAATGAACCCATACTCTGCCAAATCAGACGACAAGTCTATTGACGCATTCAACTTGCCTTTGGCAATTTTTTCTCGTACCAAATCGCCAGTCAGCCCTTCCTTAGGCCGAGTACGCACCGGTTCTGGCAGTTTGGAAAACATCGCTTTTCTTAATATCAGTTTGTCGTGTTTTATGTAATTTGCCGCCCCCATCAAAAACATTACCAAGCGGATATCCATAAAAGGAAACCTGGCCTCAAGTGGCATTTGCAGCGCCTCATACCCCATTGCGCCAAAACCCGCCCATGGGCGCGTCAGCTGATCGCTGGTATCGCTCCTGCGATATATTTGCCAAAGATGCCGCCAACGTTCCTCAAGCTGGTGTGTTTTTACAAAGTCATTATTCAGCCAGCCAGGGAACGGCCAGTCAGGTGGGTTTTTGACAGGTAGCAGCATCCCCCGCAATCCCAAACCGCGTAAACTGCCAGCGTTGCGCCAGTGCCGATACAACTCAACCATTAACCTGACAATATGCCCTCTGTACAAAAGTTTCTCGTAATAGGTGCTTCCGCCCGCAAGTACGGCATCACCCGCAAAACCACTCAACAATACCCGTGCACCAGAATTGGTCATTAGTTTGAATGCGTCATATGTAAACGCCACATGGGGATTTGCAGTTGGCTCCGCTGTCGCCAGTTCGCAGTTCTCGTGCCGTTCGAATAAAGCATAATCTGCTATTGATCTGCAAACGGCAGGGATTTTTAAATGCGATGCCACTAGTCCAGCGTAATAGCCTTCTTTGTCTTCCGGCAAAAGAGAATTACAAACAGTCGTATACCCCGTCAGCATTCCACCGCTGTTGCTCATATTGGCAGCGACTACTGCAGCAATTGACGTGGAGTCCATGCCACCACTCAGTTCCGCCGCAATATTCTTGGTACGCACGCGATCGTTGACCGCTTGATGGAACAACTCCTGAAACTGTTCTAAGTACTCGGAGGAGTGTCCATATTTAATCTCCGGCGGCGAAAGCCGCCAATACGGCTGGATACGGATTTCCGCCTGACCTACGCGTATATAACTGGCAGCCGGTAGACGACGAATGTCCATATAAATGGAAAGCTCTGCGTCACCGTAACAGCCGAACAAAAGAAAATCGCCTACGGCAACTTCGTCCAGCCGCCCGCTTACTGCGGGATGCTTAAGAAGCGCGACGATGTCACTAGCGAATGCGAGAAAACGGCCTGACTTGACATAGAAAAACGGCCTGACCCCAAAATGATCCCGCGCACAAATCAATTTTTTATTGCGTTCATCCCACAGCGCAAACGCAAAATCCCCGATCAGATAATCCAGAAACGATTCACCAAACGCGCTGTAGGCATGCAGGATCAACTCGACATCGGGCGCACTAATTCGCACCTGCTGCCCCGCAGAACGAAGTTGACGGATCAGCTCGGCCTGACCGTCAATGCGCGCATCGGCGGTTATCCAGACTTGTCCATCCAACGTACAGGGCTGGTGTTCGTCTTCTGATTCGGGCGAGATGCGCAGCATGGCGTGACCAAAGCCCACGTTTCCGGAAACCCAGACATTGCTTTCATCCGGTGCGCGGTTTTTCATGGTGTCGGTCATCCGCGCCAACAACGCACGGTCAACCGGCGCACCGTCCAGATTGATGATGCCTGCAATACAGCTCATTTTCTTTGTGCGCTCATTGGCCGGAAACCAAACGTTCGAGAGCTTCTGGCAGAAACTTCAGTCGGTATTTCGACGCGGCTTGGGTTGCGTCAGATTTGGTCAATATCCACCTCGATGGCGGTGTCCTTGCGTGCCAGGCGCTGGCGTGCAAGATCAACCAGATTGCGGTCGGACAAGGCTTCAACCAAAGCTTCAAAGAGCTTGGGGGTCAACATGTAGAACGCCGGGCGATTGTGGTTGAGTACGGCCACCGGCTTTTCGCCCGCCGTGCGCAACACTTGGGCCGGGTTCTTTTTGAATTCGGTCATGCTGATCGTGTGGTCGGCGTAGATAGCGTCCATGGCTTTTCCTTTTGAGATTTCGGCTACGAATATAGCGCTAATTAAGGCTTGGTTCAAGCAAAAGGGGGCAGGCACGATATTTTGGAAGGGGTCTTGACCCTGACCCCTACTCCGCTATAAACCAAGCTCAGCGTGCGAACCCAGCCGCACCAGTTGCAGCCGCTCCGCATCGGGCTTTCTGTAGATCAGCACCCAGTCTGGCTTGATATGGCAGTCCCGATGGTCGCTCCATTCGCCCGTAAGTGGGTGATCCCGGTAACGTTCCGCAAGGGGTTCATCCTTTGCCAGTGCTTGCACGATTTTGGCGAAATCGTTTTCCAGTGCGGCTTTATGCTTGCCCTTCGATTCGCGCTTGTAGTCGCGCTTGAATGCGTTGGTCGGCTCAATCCGGCGCATTCAAATCCGCCATCAATTCCTCTACGGTAGCGAACGAAGTCAGATTGCCTTGGCGCGCTTCCTTCATCGCCGCGATGGTTTCCGCATTGGGAACCAACAGGTCGAAAGGCAAGGTGTGCTCACGTGCAACCTTGGTGAGCAGGAGCCGCACGGCATCGGATACGGTGAGCCCCATTGCCGCCAGCACCGTGGCCGCTTCATCTTTCACAGCGCCATCAATTCGGGCTTGAACCAGTGCATTTGCGGCCATCATCATCTCCTTTGCGATTGAATTACATTGTAATACACGGCGTGGGTAAAGCAAGAAACCATTGGAGAACCATTGGGGCCCACGGTTTTCAGAATAGGGTCGAACTATTACCCCAGTCAAAATGGAATTCGTTGAATGTCGCGTGCATGGTGAAGCACCCGCAGCACCGTGATCCCTTGCGGCTCGGAAAGGTAATACAGGATGTAGCGCGTAGCCGTTGACCAACTGCGCACGCCTTCAGCCAGCTCTGGACGCGCCCGACCCATCAAGGGTTGCGCAAGTAGTGCCTGCGCTTCGTTTTCGATTGTTGCAAGGATGCCGTCGGCAGCCGTGGGGCTGTCCTCTGCTATGTACAACCATGCCTCCAGCAAGTCTGACTGCGCAATTTCGGTGAACAACAAGCGGGGCATCAGTGCGCGGCTTTTGCGGCCAATATTTCACGCCCCTTGGCCTTGATGGACTCGACATCCAAAGCACCTGCACGGCCAGCAGCATGATCTGCCAAACCTTGAGCGATATCCAGCTTTAGCGCCGCCAGGGTCGATGCCTGAACAGACTGGTATGCCTCAAACAGGCGCAGCGCCTCGCGAATCACTTCGCTGGCAGACCCAAACATGCCAGAGGCCACATGCGCACGAACCCGGTTTTCCAGTTCGGCGGGCAAAGAAACATTCAGTGACATGGCGACCCTTTTTTTAATGGCATACTTTGCCATTATTGTAGATTGGTGTATTGATGGCTGCAACCCTTGATCTGGGATTGTTCGTTAGGAAATGGCGGAAATAGGGTCAGACACGATATTTTGCATCACAAAACCCTGCCTCTTTCTGGTGGCGGAAGGCCAGCACATAGATCATATCGATGGTTGGTTAAACGCGGTACAGGGCGACATAGCCGGAATCGCCAAACGCTATTACCAGTTCGCGCAGCTCCGGCGAGTCTGGCAACGGTCGCCCTATGTCGGCGCTGTCTCCAACAGCAAGAGCTGCCGTTCGATGGCTTGCCCCGCTCGCTTGGATGCCTGCGGATTCTTGTTCGCCAAAAACCGTCGGCATCGCTCCAAGCCTTGCCCTGCACCCTCGGTAACAATTACTCGTGGCACGTGGGCAACTCTGTTTCCGCCTCAGTACCCCAGGTGTACAACCAGACTCGCACCTCTTGCCCGGTTAGATGACGGCCAGTTTCCTGATACGTTGTCCAGGATGCAAATGCCTCTTGTTTAAAGCTCTCGCGAGCCTCCTCGCGTTCAACATACTGCGCGATCGCTTCACGCATGACCCAGTGGAGCGAGCGCTGCCGCAGACCAGCCAGATGTTGCACGCGGCTTTTCAGTTCGTCATCAATCTTGATCGACGTAGCCATGATGATTCCTTGTTATTACCCGATATTACCTTTGGATAGTCATAGTGCAGGCGGGCTATCCTGCCCACGGCATTATTGAGATGCCATCAGTCCACTTTTGCATAACGCAAAGCCAGGTTCTGCACTTGCTGCAAAACTTTGTCCAGGCTGCGGCCTTGACCTGGCTCTGTCTCGGCCAGCTTTTGTGCGATTTGCTGGTTGCTGAAACCCTGCCGCATCATTTCCAATATACGCAGGGTGTCTTCGCCTTTTTGGCTTAGGCCGGGGCAGTTGTCCGGGGCGATTTTGCGCAGGCGTTGCAGGCCATCAACACGGCCAAGGAAGCTGGAGTGGCGGCGTGTGCCGGAGGCGGCTTTGATTGTCCAGGTCCAGTCGCCATAGGCGGGGCGCTGCAAGCCGTATTCGATCTCTTCGCCCGCTTGCAAAGACAGCGGCGGGTCTAGCGGCAATAGCGCCAGAGACCAGTGTACTTCGGGGTCTAGCGGGCCGGTACTCAACCAGGTGTCGCCCAGTTTAAATTTTATCCAGCCCATCAGCCCGTGACAGGTGGCTGCGGTTTCGATGCGGCAGGTTGCGCTGCCGTTGCAGTCGGCATGGGTGGCGGTGTGCAGATCCAGCGCGGCGATAGTCGCGCCCGGCGATAACAGTTCTGGCTTGGCTTCTTCGCGCCGGGGCCACAATAGTTCGTTGGCGGCAAAGCGCCGCGCGGGCGAAAAATCCAGCCCCATGTTGGGTTCGGACCAGCGGCCGATATGTTTGGCGTGCAGTTCCGGGACGCAAACCGGCGCTAACACCAGTTCGGCCAGATCGGGAATCAAATGCCCGCCGGGCTTGAGGTAGCGGTCTCGTGCATGGAACAGCGAAGGCAGCAGGTCTTCGCTAAACAGTAAATTTCCGGTAAATACCGAGATGATGAGATCGACTTTTTCGGGTAATTCGATGTCTTCGATTTTGCCTTGGAGGATGACAATTTTGTCGGCCAGGCCGTTGGCGCGAG
>JAYUCZ010000005.1:0-5741 GCA_043740065.1 Thiobacillaceae bacterium
GCGGAGATCACGCCGTCGCCGGTGCTATGTTTGTCCAGGCACAACACGTGACCGGAGGTTTCGCCACCCAGTTGCCAGGCTTTCTCCTGGAGCATTTCCAGCACATAGCGGTCGCCAACCTGGGCGCGGGCGAAGGGAATGCCCAGCCGCGCCAGGGCGTGTTCCATGCCCAGGTTGGTCATCAGCGTGCCGATCACGCCGCCTTTCATGCGGCCAGCCTGCATACGATGACGCGCGATGATGTAAACCAGTTCGTCGCCATCAAAAATGCGCCCATCGCGGTCGGCCATCATCAGGCGGTCGCCGTCGCCGTCCAGCGCAATGCCGAAATCGGCCTGCTGCTGTTGAACAGCGGCGGCCATGGTGGCGGTGTGAGTGGCACCGCATTCCAGGTTGATGTTGAGGCCGTTGGGTTCAGCACCGATGGCAATCACTTCCGCGCCCAGTTCGTGAAAGACGTGCGGCGCGACATGATAGGTCGCACCATGTGCGCAATCCACCACCAGTTTCATGCCGCGCAGGTCTTTGTCGAAGGGAAAGCTGCTTTTGCAGAATTCGATGTAGCGTGCGGCGGCATCGTCAATGCGGCGCGCACGTCCGAGTTCGCGGGAGGGGGCGGTTTCAATTTTCTGGTCGAGCATGGCCTCGATTTCATGTTCCACTGCGTCCGGCAGTTTTTGCCCGCTGCTGGAGAAAAACTTGATGCCGTTATCCTCAAATGGATTATGCGAAGCGGAAATGACCACGCCTGCCTGCAAACGCAGGGCGCGCGTCAGGTAAGCAATGGCTGGCGTGGGCAATGGGCCGGTAAGATTGACGTGTACGCCCGCTGCGGTAAAGCCCGCAACCAGGGCGGACTCCAGCATGTAGCCAGAGATGCGGGTGTCCTTGCCAATTAACACAGTAGGGTGCTGGCCGGGCAGCAAAACCGATTTATCCGAGGCCAATACTTTGCCCGCTGCATAGCCAAGATGCATGACAAACTCGGGGGTGATTGGCAGCTTGCCTACCCTGCCGCGCACGCCATCGGTTCCGAAATATTTACGACTCATTGTTTTTCTGCTCCTTCCAGGCAAGCACTTTCAATGACTTGCGTCATTAAGCGCCAGCCAAACAGCCATGGCATCTTTCATGGCGGCCACGTTATGCACACGCAAAATTTTGGCGCCATGCTGCATTGCCAGCATATGCGCAGCAACGCCAGCATATTCGCGCTGTTCAAGCGGGCGGCCAGTCAATGCGCCCAGCATGGATTTTCTCGACATACCTGCCAGCACCGGTACGCCCAGTGCGGCAATTACATCCAGCCCGCGCAACAAGGCCAGATTGTGCGCCAGGGTTTTGCCAAAACCAAACCCCGGATCAACGATCAGCCTGGCGCGGTCTATGCCCGCCTGCTCACAGGCAAGGATGCGTTGTGCGAGGAAGCCTCGCACTTCGCCAATCACGTCCGCATATTGTGGCGCGGCCTGCATGGTCTGCGGTTGCCCCTGCATGTGCATCAGGCAAACCGCCAGCGTCGAATTCGCGACGGCTTCCATTGCACCCGCTTCGCGCAGCGCATACACATCGTTAATCATGGACGCGCCCGCCTGTGCTGCTGCGCGCATCACACGCGGTTTGCGGGTGTCGATGGATACGGCGTATCCCTTTGTCACTAGCGCTTCCAGCACGGGAATCACCCGGCGCAACTCTTCGTCTTCCGATACTAATGCGGCACCAGGCCGGGTAGATTCGCCACCCACATCAAGAATGTCTGCGCCCTGCTCGACCAGTTGCAGCGCATGGGCAATCGCTTGTTGGCTTTGCTGAAAACGTCCGCCATCAGAAAAAGAATCCGGCGTGACATTGACGATACCCATGATGAGTGGGCGATCGAGGGGGAATGTAAAACTGCCGCAGCAGAGCATGGGAAGATTGGAGCAGAAATTAGGGACTAGGATTTAGGGACTAGGGAATGTGCTTCGCACTTTATAAAAATAGCGCAACCCTCGGCCACTCCACTTCTGAGCCCTATATCCTAATTCCTAACCCCTAAATTCTGATCAGACTTCCTGTGCGGGTTCGACGGTTGGCGCAGGTGCGCTTGGCTTGTCGTCGTCGCTCGCTGGCGGCTGCACTACGCTAGGCTTGGGCGGGCGCACTGCACGGCCCGCCATGATGTCGCCAATCTGCTCTGCGTCGATGGTTTCATATTCCATCAAGGCTGCGGTCATCGCTTCCACCTTGTCACGGCTATCGGTAAGGATTTTGGTCGCCAGCGCGTATTGTTCATCAAGGATACGACGAATCTCCACATCAACCTTCTGCATGGTCGCTTCGCTCATGCTCTTATGCGTGGTAACGGAGCGCCCCAGGAACACCTCGCCCTCGTTTTCGCCATACACCATAGGCCCCAAGGCAGGCGACATGCCGTAGCGCGTGACCATGTCGCGGGCGATGGAAGTAGCGCGCTCGAAGTCATTCGACGCACCAGTGGAAATGCTGCCGACAAAAACCTCCTCGGCAACCCGTCCGCCAAACAGCATGCATATCTGCGCCAGCATCTGATCCTGATACAGGCTGTAACGGTCAACTTCCGGTAGCGACATGGTGACACCGAGGGCACGGCCGCGTGGAATCACCGTGACTTTATGCACCGGGTCGCAACCCGGCAAGGTCATGCCGATCACCGCATGGCCAGACTCGTGATAGGCGGTTTTCTTCTTGTCTTCGGGCGTAATCACCATGGACTTGCGCTCGGCACCCATGAAAATTTTGTCCTTGGCCTGCTCGAAATCTTCCATATCGACCAGGCGCTTGTTGGAGCGTGCCGCAAACAATGCGGCTTCGTTCACCAGATTAGCCAAATCCGCGCCTGACATACCCGGCGTTCCGCGCGCCAGAATATCGGCTTTAACGTCCGGGCCAATGGGGACTTTGCGCATGTGGACCAGCAAAATTTGTTCGCGGCCACGAATGTCTGGCAGCGGCACCACCACCTGGCGGTCGAAACGACCGGGGCGCAACAGCGCGGGGTCAAGTACGTCAGGCCGGTTGGTCGCGGCGATGACAATCACGCCGGACACACCTTCAAAACCATCCATTTCAACCAGCAGCTGATTGAGCGTTTGTTCGCGCTCGTCGTTGCCGCCACCCAGACCTGCGCCACGCTGACGTCCCACGGCATCAATTTCGTCGATAAAAATAATGCACGGCGAATTTTTCTTGGCTTGTTCAAACATGTCGCGCACGCGCGCTGCGCCCACGCCAACAAACATCTCCACGAAGTCCGAACCGGAAATACTGAAAAACGGTACTTTAGCCTCACCGGCAATGGCTCTGGCCAGCAGGGTTTTACCCGTACCCGGGCTGCCCACCATCAACACGCCGCGTGGAATACGCCCGCCGAGTTTTTGGAATTTTGAAGGATCCTTGAGGAAATCGACCAGCTCGGATAATTCTTCCTTGGCTTCGTCACAGCCCGCCACATCGGCAAACGTCACAGGGTTTGTTGATTCATCCAGCAGACGCGCCTTGCTCTTGCCAAACGAGAACGCGCCGCCCTTGCCACCACCGCCCTGCATCTGGCGCATGAAGAAAACCCACACGCCAATCAACAACAGCATGGGAAACCATGAAACAAACAGGCTCATCAGGAAAGATTGCTGCTGCTCAGGCTTGACCTCCACCTTGACGTTGTTCTTGAGCAAATCCGAAGTCAGCCAGATATCGCTTTGCGGCGCATAGGTCACATAGGGCTTGCCGCCATCGCTCATGCCGCGAATGACGTTGCCTTCAATGATGGCTTCCTTAATCTGGCCTTCCTTTACCTGCTGGATAAAGTCGGAATACGGGATATTGGTCTGGCTGCTTTTTTGTGCGCCAAACTGCTGGAAAACCGTCATCAGCACGACGGCGATGATGACCCAAACCGCGATATTTCTTGCAAGACTGTTCACTACTGCTCCTAAAGTGGGGGTTGCCCTATGCGCCTATTCTAAGCCTGCTATGGTTGCGTAGCCAGCAAGTTACTTCAGGGCACTTCTATAAATTCAGATTTCATCTCAACTGCTGCGTTGCGTAAAAAATTTCTTGCTTACATATCAACATATGCGGCGCTGCGAAATTTTTTCCGCGCCTTGCATACGATTCCGCATGGGCTTCAGCCCATAGCGGATCGGAGTCCCCTTGTGGGGCATTTGAGCGAACTATGAATTTATAGAAGCGCCCTTCAAACCTTTTCCCACCAAGAAATTTTCCCGGCTTTCATCACGCGAGGCATCGGGTTTGCGCACATGCACCTGACGGAAAGTTTGTCGCGCCAATCGTACATAGGCCTCAAAGTCCTGCCCGTGAAATACCTTGACCACTAAAACGCCCTCGGGTTTCAACCATTGCGCGGCAAATTCCAGCGCCAGCTCTGCCAGCACATAATGTTTCGCCTGGTCTGCTTCCTTTACCCCGGACAAGTTGGGGGCCATATCGGATAAAACAAGATCGACCTTGCGCCCTTCCAGTGCTGCCTCGACCTGCGCCAATCCCTCGTCCGCAGCGAAATCTGCCTGAATCAGCAGCACGCCACGCACAGACTCCACCGGCAACAAGTCAATACCAACCACGCGCCCCTTCTCGCCCACGATGTTGGCGACGACCTGACACCAGCCCCCCGGGGCTGAACCCAAGTCCACCACCGTCATGCCCGGCTTGAGTAAATGGTCGCGCTCATTCAGCCCCAGCAGCTTGTATGCTGCGCGCGAGCGATAGCCTTCTTTTTGCGCCAACTTGACGAAAGGGTCATGCACATGGCGGTCCAACCACCATGCGCGGCTGGTTTTAGGGCGTTTCATTCGGGTTTGGGTTTCATTTAGGGGGTGACAAGGTAATTCCGTTAAAATCCGGCTTCCCTTTTGAAAGCAAGCCGTGAAAGCCAGTCCATGAACACTCTAACATCCGCCCAGCGCCAGCATCTGAAAGGCTTGGCACACACCCTTTCCCCGGTTGTCATCATCGGCGATAAAGGCTTGACCGAGGCGGTCGTCAAGGAGATCGGGGCGGCGCTCAAGGCGCACGAGTTAATCAAGATCAAGGCGGGTTCCAGCGAAAAAGAAATGCGCAACGCATGGTTGGAACAGATTTGCACGGCGCTGGATGCCAGTGCCGTACAACACATCGGCAAAATGCTGGTGGTTTACAAGGCAGGCGAAGAGCCCACCATCAAATTACCTTGATCAAGTTATCTTGACCAAATTGGCTTGATTCAATTGCCGCGATAACGCCAAACCAGCATCAAACCCAGCAGGCTTTCGATCAGATAAACAATGCTGGAAACGCCGTGCCAGGCGGCAAAGCGGCTGCGAAATGCACTTTCCATCACCGCCTGCGGCATGGCCTGATCCTTGAGCGCCTGCATGACCGGCTGAATACCGAAATATTGCCCCAGGGTCAATAACAACATGGCCAGCACCATCCAGAAATAGGCTTGCTTGAGTGCCAGAAAACTGTGTTTGCCGACGCGGTAAACCAGCAAATAGCCGCCCGCCACCATGCCCACTATCGCAATCCAGGTAAACAATGCGCCAGCAAGATTGCCGGCAAGCTGACGGTCACTCAATTCGGCAAACAAGACAGGCGCAGCGATATAACCAATCGCCCACAGCCCACCAACCCATAACACCAGCAGCGTCGCAGCGAGTCCGTCGGCGAAGTTGCGCATTACAGGTATTGAATATCGAGAATTTCGTACTGGCGCACGCCGCCCG
>JAYUCZ010000006.1:0-5739 GCA_043740065.1 Thiobacillaceae bacterium
CCCCAGCCGGGAAGTGGCGATTTCCTGGTATTCGCGGTAAGCGCGCTCTACCGCCACGGCATCTTTGGCCAGGCTGGGCGGCACATTTTGCAGGACTTGCAGCACGCGCGTTTCGCCCACAAACGAGCTGCTGTAAACCGGCACCAGCACGCGCATGACCAAGCCTTTGCCGGGCAAGTCATCTACCCGGCTATTGGGTTTTTCCTGCAAGACTTGCCAGAGGGTTTCCTTGTCGGGAATATCCGGTAGCAAGCCGGCTTTCTCGCCTGCGGCGGTGGCCACCACCCTGCCATTAACATCGAACAGCGTGGCCTCCTGAATGGCCGCTTGCTCGCGCAGCGTAGAGAGCAGGGTAATCACCGAACCCGCGCCAGCGTCGGACAATGCCAACGCCATGCGCTCGGTTTTTTTAGTGGTGTCCGCCAACAAATCGTCCAGCGCGGCCTGGCCAAGATTAACGCCCGAAGCCAGCGCGGTATCCACCCGCACATCAAACCAGCTTTCGATACTGCGGTTGAGGAAAAACATCGACGCACCAAACACGATGGCGCTTGGCAGCACCGCCACCACACCAAACCACAACATCAGTCGTTTGGTCAGTTTGCTGCCGTATTCGCCAGACTGGATGCGGCGACGCAGTTGCCAAAGCTGCCAGCTCACCAGCGCAAACAGGACAAAGGCGATCACCGCGCCCGCGCCCAGAATGACCGGGTAGTTTTCCGACAGCAGCGGATTGTTTTCGCTGGCCGAGAACAGCAATCCCAGCACCACCGCGCCCAGCACCGCGCCGATCAGAAAAACGTAGCGCATCATCCCGGATAACCCACCAGACCCAAAACGCCCGTGGCGAATTGATCGTTCCGCATCACAAGCCGGGTTCCCAGGTATGCCATTCGCTTTCCACTTCCCATTTTCCAGATGCCAGCGCGTTGATTTGCAGCGGCTTGGGCAGTTGTCCCTGATCCAGCCGCATACGCATGGCCGCGACATAGCGCTCGCCGGGTTTAAGCAGTTTTTTTGACCCGACCGTCCAAAGCTCAATGCGCCCCAACTCGGTTAGCGCTTCGGTTAGCGTGTCAACGGCCTTGAAGCTGTCTGCGGTTTCGATTTGATAGCGACGGGTTAGCAAGTTGTAACTGAGGCGACCGACCCGGCTGACTTCAATCAGAGTGTCGTTAAACCACCAGGAGCGCGTGCGCTCCAGCTCAAAGTCGGTCACAAAGTGCAATGACAGGCCTTTTTTCAGCGCGTCTTCCTGGGTCTTGTTCAGCCGCACGGTTAACGCGGCATTTAACACCAGATTGTCATCCGCCGGTTTTAGCGTGGCGTACAGCACGCTGACCAACTCGTTGCTTTTTGCCGCCTGCGCGGGCATTGCGCCCAACGCCAGAAATGCCGCCAGAAAATAAATTACCGCACGCTTAGCTGCGCCGAAATTAACTGCGCTGAAGCAGGGCATAAAAAAAGCCGTCGTGATTTTCATCTGGCAACAACTGTCCATCTCCAAGTTCATCCGGCAACGCCAGTCTTACGGCATCGGCGTGGCGCGACAGGAATGACTGAATCTGGTGTTCATTTTCCTCGGCAAAAATGGAGCAGGTGGCATAAAGCAATTTACCACCGGGGGCGAGGGTCGGCCAGAGCGCGTCCAGTATCGTCGCCTGCTGCCGGGCAAATTTTTTGATGTCGGGCGGCTGGCGCAGCCATTTGATGTCCGGGTTGCGGCGCACCACGCCGGAGGCGGTGCAGGGTACATCGGCCAGAATACGGTCGAAAGGCTGACCATTCCACCAGGCCTTCGGATTCCCGGCATCACCCGTCTTCAGCTCGGCGGTTAAACCCAAACGATCAAGGTTTTGCTGCACGCGCTTGAGTCGCGCCGCGTCCACATCCAGCGCCAACACATTTGCCGCAGCCAGTTCCAGAATGTGTCCGGTTTTGCCGCCGGGCGCGGCACAAGCATCCAGCACGCGCATGCCATGCTGAATGTCTAACAGTCGAGCGGCCCATTGCGCACCCGCATCCTGTACCGACGCACGGCCTTTGGCAAAGCCCGGCAATTTTTCCACCGCAACGGGCTTGTCCAGCGTCAGTGCCGATGCGCCGGTTTGACGTGCGGCCAAACCCGCCGCCTGCAACTCGCCCAGATACTGTTCAGCGCTAGTCTGTTTACGATTGACCCGCAGTGTCATAGGCGGATGTTGCTGGCTGGCATTGAGTATGCCTTCCCAGCGATCCGGAAAACCCGCCTGTAGCTTCGCCACCCACCATGCCGGAAAATTGGTGCGGCCTTCCACGTCTTGCTTCGCAACTTCAAGGAATTCTTCCTGGCCGCGCAGAAAGTTGCGCAGCACCGCATTGACCAGCGCTTTCAAACGCTCCGGCGCGGCGTTCACACCGTTATCGACAATGGCGTATGGCGCACCAGAAGTATAGGCAAGCTGATACAACGCACCCAGCAACAGCGCATGCACCGGCTTGTCGTCGATGGGTTTTTTTACCAACTGTGCCAGCACCGCTTCCAGCGTGCCGCGATAGCGCAACGCGCCATAGCAGATGTCCTGCGCAGCGCCGCGATCCGATGCTGTCAGACGCGCCAGCGGCACATTCGCCAGCGCTTGCGACAGCGCGCGGCCCGACAACACCGCCGCGATGACCTCTGCGGCAAGCTTGATGGGAGTGGGCGTTATTTTTTTTGCGGGGGAAGAAGACCAAGCCATGCCACATTGTACCGTTGCGACATGGTCAGGCCAGGATGTTTCATAAGGGAGCTTTTATGATGAAACATCCAAGTTAGATTGCGGCTGGTTTACAGAGCATCAATTGTCACCGAGCCGCACGCCCGTCAGCGACGCACAGCCGGTCAAAAACGTAGCTGCGTCCATGCGTTTGGAACCGGCTTTTTGTAATTCTGAAATTTTGAGTGCGCCTACTCCGCAGGCTACGACGATGCCGCTTCTATCTGCACACAGGACTTCACCGGGGGAGCCTTTGCCGGGAACGACATCGGCTTGCCAAACTTTCAGCAGCGCCGCGTTCAGCAGCGTCCATGCTCCCGGCACCGGGTTGAAGGCGCGAATTTTTCGCGCCAGCACATCAGCAGGCAAGCTCCAATCCAGCCGGGCATTTTCTTTACTAAGTTTATGGGCGTAGGTCACCTCCGGCTCTGACTGGGCGGTCGGCTTAAGGTCGTTCAGCCGCGCCAGTGCTTCGATGATCGCCTGCGCGCCGATGGCGGCGAGTTTGTCGTGCAGGCTGGCGCCGGTGTCGGTTGGCAATATCGGCAGGCGCTTTTCCAGCAACACCGCGCCGGTGTCGAGTCCGGCTTCCATTTGCATGATACCGATGCCGGTATCGAAATCGCCCGCCTCGATGGCGCGCTGGATGGGCGCCGCACCGCGCCAGCGCGGCAGCAACGAGGCGTGGATGTTGAGGCAACCACGCGGGGGAATGTCCAGCACGGCTTGCGGCAAAATCAACCCGTAGGCGGCGACAATCATCACGTCAGCTTCGGCGGCTTTGATGCGCTCGTGGGTGGCCGGGTCTTTGAGGTTGGAAGGCTGATAAACCGGGATAACGTGCTTTTCTGCTTCCTGCTTGACCGGGCTGGACGCAAGCTTCATGCCGCGTCCGCTGGGTCTATCTGGCTGAGTTAGCACTAACACCACTTGGTGGCCTGCGGTGCTGAGCGCAGCCAGCGCCTGGCGGGCAAATTCTGGCGTGCCGGCGAAAATGACTTTCATAGGCTGGAGCGGTTGCTGTGTGGATCGCTGTGTTCGCGTTCCTGCTTGACGAGTTTGATCTTGATGCGGTTTTGCTTGAGTTTGGACAGGTATTCAACGAACACGCGCCCCATCAGGTGATCCATTTCGTGTTGCACGCACACCCCCAGCAACCCGTCGGCATCAAACTCGACGGTTTCGCCGGCTTTATTGAGCGCACGCACGCGGATTTTTTCGGCGCGATGCACTTTGTCATAAATGCCAGGTACTGAAAGACAGCCCTCTTCCCACTCGATATCGCCGGACTTGGCGAGAATTTCCGGGTTGATCAGCACGCGCAAATCGCTTTTATCTTCGCTAGTGTCAATCACGATCACGCGCTCATGCACATTGACCTGGGTGGCGGCCAGGCCGATGCCGGGCGCGGCGTACATGGTTTCGGCCATGTCCTCAACCAGTTTGCGGATGCGTGCGTCCAGCGTTTGCACCGGTTTGGCAATGGTGTGCAAACGGGGATCTGGGTAGCGGAGAATGTTCAGTTTGGCCATAAATACAAGTGTCAGTTAGGCGGGCTGTTTCAGCAAAACGCTGAAGATTCGCTAAACTCCCGCCTGTAATATCCGTTTACGCAACAGCATCCTTGCAACAGTAACTTTTTACGGAAAATTAGACAAGGTCTAAACCTGAGGTTCCCATGCGCAAACTATTGTCCGCCCTGACGCTTGCTGGCGTCACCTTGTCCGCTCTCATGCTGGCTTCCAGCGCTTGGGCCGATACACTGGAAATCCAAGAAAACGCACCCGACAAATATGTCGTCATCAAGGGCGATACGCTGTGGGATATTTCCGGCAAGTTTCTTAAAAAGCCCTGGCGCTGGCCGGAAATCTGGGGATTGAACAAGGCCACCATCAAGGATCCGCACTGGATTTATCCGGGCGATGTGGTGGTGCTGGATCGCTCTGGCGCGGAGCCAAAATTAACGCTGGTGCCGGGTAACGAGCATGGCCTGACCACGGTCAAACTGTCGCCCTATGTGCGCGAAGAGAAGATCGAAAGCGGGGCGATTCCGACCATCCCGATTTCCGCCATTCACGCCTTTCTCGCCCAGCCGCGCGTGGTTTCCAAAGGCGCGCTGGATAACGCGCCGTTCATCCTGGGCAGCAACGAAGAGCGCGTGGTGTATGGCAAGGGCGACAATGTATTTGCCACAGGCGGACCTGCTGACGTTAAACGCTGGAATATCCTGCGTCCCGGCAAGGCGCTGAAAGACCCGGAAACCGGCGAGTTGCTGGGTTATGAGGTGGAATATCTGGGCGATGCGCGCACCCTTTCTGCCGGCGCGCCGCAAAAAATTCATATCACGCGTTCCGCGCAGGAGATCCTGACCAAGGACAAACTGGTTGCGGCGGCCGACACCAGCACTTTTGAATACATGCCCCGCGCACCGGAAAAAGAAGTCGCCGGACGCATCATCTCTGCCTACGGTGGCGTATCCGACACCGGGCGCTATCAAACTGTGGTACTCAATCGCGGCACCAATCATGGCCTGGAACCCGGCCACGTACTGGCGATCTACCACACCGGCAATACCGTTAAACTCAGCCGCGACGAGCAAGACAAAACTACCTGGCTTAACACCCGGAGCAGCGCCGTGCCTGACGGCGGTGCCTGGCTCTATACCGACCTGCGCTGCCTGAAGGATAACGGCAAGGTCACATACGACCAGAGCGCCGATCTCAAGGCCATTACCCGCACCGGCTGCAGTGGCCAGGACGAAAGCAAAATCAAATTGCCGGATGCGCGCTCCGGATTATTGATGGTTTACCGCGTGTTTGACAAAGTGTCTTACGCGCTGGTCATGCAGTCCGACGGCCCGGTGTATTTGCTGGACACGGTCAAAAATCCGTAAATATTGACTTAGAGCCTGTCCATGGATAACTTGGACAATTATGGGTGTGCTGGCGGGATGCGATGCAAGACGCCGGACGCGCAGCATGGCTGCTCCCTGCAAGCGGAC
>JAYUCZ010000007.1:0-5738 GCA_043740065.1 Thiobacillaceae bacterium
CCTACCCCACCCACTGTGCCCGGATTGACCATCCAGGTTTTGCCGCCCCTGATATTTTCTACCTGGCTTAAATCCGGACGATGATCATGCCCGCAACACACCAGATCGTAATCGCCGGTGCAGGCCATGGCCTTGGCGTAATGCGGATAATGCACGATGAAAATATGCCGGTCGGCCAGGGTAAACGCGGCATCCATGCCGTGAAAACGCACCACGCTGCCCGGCTCCGCCGCCAGCTTGGTCATGCTGTAAAGATCGCCCACGTTGTTGCCATAAATCACATGCACCGGCAGTTCGTACTTTTGCAGCACACGCAAGGTGGTGGGCGCGACCACATCACCGCAATGCAAGATAGCTTGGGCACCGCGTGCCTTGGCATCGGCCACCGCCGCGCCCATCAAATGGCGGTTGTCGTGGGAATCGGAGAGGATGCAGATTTTCATTTCAGCAAAGCGCCAGTGTTGCAGCCCCTCTCCCAGCGGGAGAGGGTGCCCGAAGGGCGGGTGAGGGAGAATGCCCGCCTGATTTAATTATTTTGGGGGCGTAAACATTCCTCCCTCACCCCTAGCCCCTCTCCCGCTGGGAGAGGGGAATCAAAACGCTGGCTTGGTCTCCGCGTTGCGATAACGCTCCACCCCAGCCATGATTTCCGCCCGCGCATCGTCCGCGCCAGTCCAGCCATCGACCTTGACCCACTTGTTCTTTTCCAGGTCTTTGTAGTGTTCAAAAAAGTGGGTGATTTGCGCCAGCAATAAAGGCTGGATGTCTTCGGGTTTGTTCACGCCCTGATACAGGCCGCACAACTTCTCCACCGGCACCGCCAGCAGCTTGGCATCTACACCGGCTTCGTCGGTCATCTTCAACATGCCAATCGGGCGGCAACGCACCACCACGCCGGTAATCAGCGGAATCGGCGTAATCACCAGCACGTCCACCGGATCGCCGTCGTCCGACAGGGTGTGCGGGATGTAGCCGTAATTGCAGGGATAGTGCATGGCCGTGGACATGAAACGGTCAACAAACATCGCGCCGGATTCCTTGTCCACCTCGTACTTGATCGGCTCGCCATGCGCCGGAATTTCGATGACGACGTTGAAATCATCTGGCAGATTACGCCCGGAACTGACACGATCGAGACCCATGACTAGCCACCCAGAAAAGAAGAAAGGGCGGATTATACCTCTCCGCCCTTCCCGTATAAAAACGCACGACCAGGTTAATTCAAGATGCCCTAATTCAAGATACCCTTGAGCAAATCCTTGAGATCGGGTTTGCTGTCTTTCTTCGGGGCTGGGGCTGGTGCAGCAGCAGGTGTCTGGGCGGCTGGTTGTGTTGTGGCCGGGGCGACAACAGGCGCAGGCTGGTTTTTAAGGTTCAACACCTGGCCATCTGCGCCGAGCTTGAGCCCTTCGACCAGCAGGATGATTTCGACTTCGTTGCCGACGAGGCCGCTGCCGCCATCGATAAACTTTGTAATGCCATAATCGCTGCGGTTAATGCTGAACTTGCCTTCGAAGGCGACGCGCTGGTTGCCCCAGGGGTCGGTAGCAAAACCGAGAATCTTGTAGGGGATTTCCACGCTGCGGGTCGCGCCGCGCAGGGTCAGTTGCCCGCTCATCACGCCGGTATCCTTGCCGGTGGATTTAAAGCCGCTACTGACAAAGCGCATGTTGGGGAATTTATTCGCCTCCAGAAAATCTCCTGTCAGCAAATGCGTGTCGCGCTCGCGGTGGCCGGAGTCCAGCGAATACAGGCTGATGGTGACATCGGCATTGCCGGTATTGGGGTTGGCGGGGTCTAGCGTCAGCGTGCCTTTGATGTCGGTAAACGTACCGGTGGTTTTGCCGACGATATGGCGGATGCTCCAGTTGGCGAAGCTGTGGGTATCGTCGATTTTGTAGCTTTCGGGCGCGGCGAATGCCAGCGGCGCTAGCAACAGTCCTGCAATCAAACCAAGTTTACGCATGGTGTTTCTCCGTTGAGTCATGATGTTCAATAAACCTGCGTGCTTTCATCTTTGGCGACCGGCACTTTGACGCTGTCCGAGGTGTATTGCACGCGGGTGCGATTGTCGCCCACCACGACCCCTCTGGCTTGCACTTTCCAGGTGAGGGTTTGCTTGGGTTCGAGCGTGGCGATGGGCGCGAAGTTGATGGTCTGCCCGGACACGCTGGCGGAAGTTGCGCCGCCGCCACCAATTGGCGACAACCCCGCCGGGAAGCTCATCTGCACGCGCACGTTGGTGTCGGCTGCCGAACCCTGATTGGTCAGGGTAATGTTGAACTCGGTCATGTCGCCTTCCTTGATCGGGTCGGCAGTATCGCCCATCTGCAAGGATAGTCCCGACAAACCTCGCCATAAAGTCGGGTAATCGCTTTGCGCGGTGACCCCTTCCGCCGTTTTAACCGATGCCTGATTCTTGAACACGCCTGGGGTCAACGCGGTCGCCACGATGGAGAATTTCTTTTCTTCGCCGGGTGCCAATTCGCCGATGCTCCAGCTTGCGGTGTTGCCGGACAACGCCGCGCCGGTGGCCTGAAGAATTTTGCCTTCCTGCGGCATGCTGTTACTCAGCACCACATTTTTCAGCGGCACATCGCCGGGATTAGTGACGGTAATTTCATAAGATGCCGCCTTGCCAACGTACTGATCGTCCAGTCCTTTGGCAGCCACTTTCAGGGTTTGCAGCAACAACAACGTGCTGACCTCCGCCGAAACCACCTCGGCATTGGCAGAATGCGCCAGTGTCACGTTACGAACCGTGCCGCGTTGGGTGGCCTTGAACGTGACTGGTACAACCCGGTTTTGACCAGGCTCAAGATCACCTACCTGCAATACCACTTCACGCGCATTGCTGCTATGCGTCAGGCCTTCCGGCACCTGATCAGTCAGCGCCACCGCTTTGGCGACGTAAGTGCCGGTATTGGAAACCTTCATCTCGTAAGTCACGTCCTTGCCCACCATGGCCGTGGATGGCCCGGTTTTGAGCAGCGATAGTTTGGGTTTACCCACCAGCGTAGCCGCGTAGGCCTGCGGCTCTACCGTCACCGTGGTGTAACCCTCAATGCGCCCTTCCTGAACCGGCTTGAGCGTGACGCTGAGGGTCTTGCTAGAACCCCTGGCCATGTCCGGGAAAGACCAGATCAACTGGTTACCCAGCACCCTGGCTTCGGGTTCACTGCGCAGATAACGCGCACTGGCGGGAATTTCTTCGCGCACTGTGACGTTGCGTGCATTGTCAGTCGCGTTGAGCTGGATCGAATAAGTCATGTCCTGCCCCAGCTCCAGCAGCCTGGGTAATTTTTTGGACACATTGACCAGTCCCTGCTTGACATCAAAGGTGGTGAAATCGGTTGGCGCGGAAGCCGGAACCTGAGCCGTCACCGTGGCCGGTTTGGGTTGCGCGGGTTGAGAGGCTTCCGCTAGCGGCGCAGAAACGCTTGAAGCGGGCGGACGCTGGGCGCAGCCTGCCGCCATGACGGCAAAGGCGATCACAAGAGCAACAGGTTTGAATATTGATCCGGCCAGCTTTATCCGGGACTGTAGGTCGGCCTTTAGGCCGACTTGTCGGGCTAAAGGCCGACCTACATTCATGGTCAATTCGTGCCGAATCAATAAGTTGGGTGTTGGCATATTCTGGACTCCATCCGGAATGCTTGGGCTATCGGTTTTTGCTGTTTTTTTGCAAGTGCTGAGGATACTACTTCACACCAAAAAATCCCATGCTGAAAAGCAAAAAGAGGCCGGGTCACCCCGGCCTCTTTCATCATGTTCAAACAAAAATTACAGCAGCGGCACGATCAGCAGTGCAACGATGTTGATAATCTTGATCAGCGGGTTAATCGCCGGGCCGGC
This sequence comes from Thiobacillaceae bacterium, assembly GCA_043740065.1. Taxonomy (GTDB): domain Bacteria; phylum Pseudomonadota; class Gammaproteobacteria; order Burkholderiales; family Thiobacillaceae; genus UBA6918. The sequence continues at coordinate 3,856 of JAYUCZ010000007.1, forward strand.
GGTGTCCTTGTAGGGATCGCCGACGGTGTCGCCGGTCACGGCGGCTTTGTGCGCCTCGGAACCTTTGCCGCCGAAGTTGCCTTCTTCGATATATTTCTTGGCGTTGTCCCACGCACCGCCGCCGGTGGTCATGGAGATCGCCACGAAGATGCCGGTGATGATGGATCCCATCAGCACGCCACCCAGGGCTTGCGCACCGAGGGTCAAACCGACGATGACGGGAACTGCAACCGGTAACAACGACGGCACAATCATTTCCTTGATCGCCGCTTTGGTCAGCATGTCAACGCAGGTGCCGTATTCGGGCTTGGCGGTGCCTTCCATAATGCCGGGGATTTCTTTGAACTGGCGGCGCACTTCGACCACCACTGAACCGGCTGCACGACCGACCGCTTCCATGCCCATTGCGGCAAACAGATAAGGCACCATGCCGCCGATGAACAGGCCGATGATGACCATATGATTGGATAAATCAAAGGTCAGAACCTGGCCGTTGGCGGCCAGCGCATGGGTGTAGTCAGCGAACAGCACCAGCGCGGCCAGACCAGCCGAACCGATCGCATAGCCTTTGGTAACGGCCTTGGTGGTGTTGCCTACTGCGTCAAGCGGGTCGGTGATGTTGCGGATGTTGTCGGGCAGGCCGGCCATTTCGGCGATACCGCCCGCGTTGTCGGTAATCGGGCCGTAAGCGTCAAGCGCGACGATGATGCCAGCCATCGACAGCATCGAGGTAGCGGCAATCGCAATGCCGTACAGGCCGCCCAGTTCATACGCACCCCAGATGGCGGCGCACACGGCCAGCACCGGCAGCGCGGTGGAACGCATCGACACGCCGATACCGGCAATCACATTGGTGCCGTGGCCGGTGGTCGAGGCTTGCGCAATGTGGCGCACCGGCGCGTATTCGGTGGCGGTGTAGTACTCGGTAATCACCACCATCGCGGCAGTCAGCGCCAAGCCAATCAGGGTGGCGAAGTACAGATTCAGCGACGACACCAGCTCGCCGCCGATCATCACGCCCTCGCCCAGCATCCAGTTGGTGATGGGATAAAACGCCACTGCCGCCAGCCCGCCCGACACGATCAGCCCGCGATACAGCGCGTTCATGATTTTGCCGCCTTCACGCGCCTTGACGAAGAAAGTGCCGACGATGGACGCAATGATCGAGAAGCCGCCCAGCACCAGCGGATAAATCACCGCCTCAGGCGAACCGGTAATCAACAGGCCGCCCAGCAACATGGTAGCGATGATGGTCACGGCATAGGTTTCAAACAGGTCGGCGGCCATACCGGCGCAGTCGCCGACGTTATCGCCGACGTTATCGGCAATCACCGCCGGGTTGCGCGGGTCGTCTTCCGGAATGCCAGCTTCGACCTTGCCCACCAGGTCGGCGCCAACGTCAGCGCCTTTGGTGAAAATACCTCCGCCCAAGCGCGCGAAAATGGAAATAAGCGAGCCGCCAAAACCCAGGCCGATCAGCGGCGTGATGTTCACTACTTCGCCTGCGGGGGTAATGGCGGCAAGCACCGCATAATAGCCTGCCACACCCAGCAATCCCATGCCTACCACCAGCATGCCAGTGATCGCGCCACTACGGAAAGCGACTTGCAGCGCGGCATCCAGACCACTGCGCGCGGCTTCGGCGGTGCGCACGTTGGCGCGCACTGAGATGTTCATACCGATGTAACCCGCCGCAGCCGATAAACTCGCGCCCACAGCAAAACCGTTTGCGGTCAGCGCGGCACCTGAAAAGTGATCCAGCTTCCACCAGATCAACACATACAACACACTACCGACATAACTAATAGTGCGATATTGGCGGTTGAGATAAGCGGATGCGCCTTCTTGTATCGCCGCGGCAATTTCGCGCATGCGCTCGTTAC
>JAYUCZ010000008.1:0-5731 GCA_043740065.1 Thiobacillaceae bacterium
CAGCGCCCAGTCGAGCTGACCGGCTTCTTTCCATTCGTTCCACTGGCCGAATTCGCCGCCCATGAACAACAGCTTCTTGCCCGGATGCGCGTACTGCCAGGCGTAAAACAGCCGCAAATTGGCGAAGCGCTGCCAGGGGTCGCCGGGCATTTTATCGAGCAGGCTTTTCTTCAGGTGTACCACTTCGTCGTGCGACAGCGGCAGTACAAAATTTTCCGTCCATGCGTACATCTGGCTGAAGGTCAATTGATTGTGCTGATACTTGCGGAAAACCGGCTCTTTCTCGATGTAATCGAGATTGTCATTCATCCAGCCCATGTTCCATTTCATCGAAAACCCCAGCCCGCCCAGTTCGACCGGGCGCGACACCGCCGGCCACGCGGTCGATTCCTCGGCGATGGTCAGCACGCCCGGAAAACGCTTGTGTACTTCGATATTCATTTCGCGCAAAAAATGAATCGCCTCGATGTTCTCGCGCCCGCCGTATTGGTTAGGCAGCCATTCGCCGGGCTGGCGCGAATAATCCAGATACAGCATCGAGGCCACGGCATCGACGCGCAGGCCGTCGATGTGGAATTCGTCGATCCAGTACAGCGCGTTGGCGACCAGAAAATTGCGCACTTCGTTGCGGCCAAAATCGAATATCAGCGTGCCCCAGTCCTGATGTTCGCCGCGACGCGGATCAGCGTGTTCATAGAGCGGCTCGCCGGTGAAACGCGCCAACGCAAAATCATCTTTGGGAAAATGCGCGGGCACCCAGTCCAGCAGCACGCCGATATTGGCCTGATGGCAGGCATCGATAAACGCGCGGAAATCATCCGGCGAACCGAAGCGTGCGGTCGGCGCGTAATAGCCCGACACCTGATAGCCCCACGAAGCGTCGAGCGGATGTTCGGCTACCGGCAGCAATTCGATATGGGTGTAACCGAGGTCTTGCACATAGGGAATCAGCTCGGCGGCCAGTTCGCCCCAGGTGTAAAAACCGCCATCGTCATGCCGCCGCCAGGAACCGGGATGCAATTCGTAGATGCTGACTGGCTGGTGCTGCCAGTCGAAACCGGCGCGGGCGGCTATCCAGCCCTGATCGTGCCAGGCATACGGCGTGTCGTCGGGAATGCGGCTGGTGGTTTCGGGGCGCGGAAACATCTGCTGCGCGTAAGGGTCGGTCTTACGCGCCAACTGCCCATGACGGCTCAGAATTTCATATTTGTAAGCGTGTCCAGCCGCAAGGCCAGGGATAAACAACTCCCACATGCCGGACGCGCCACGATTGCGCATCGGATACCTGCGGCCATCCCAGTCGTTGAAATCACCAACCACGCTGACGCGCTGCACCGCCGGTGCCCACACGGCGAATAAACAGCCGCTGACGCCGTCGATGGTTTCAAGATGCGCGCCCAGCACTTTCCAGGCTTCGAAATGCCGCCCTTCGCCGAGTAAGTACAAATCCATTTCGCCCAGTTGCGGCGCAAAACTGTACGGGCATTGTGCGGTGTGCCAGTGGCCCGCGGCCTTGTCCTGCCAGCGCAACAGCGGGTGTGGTTCAAGCTTGACGGTGGGCGGCACAAGCCGCTCGAAACAATCGCTACCCGCCACCCGCGCCATGCGTTCGCCCGCCACCTCGACGGCTTCGGCGGCAGGCATGAAAATCCGTACCAGCGTCGTGCCGTCAGGCTGCGTGTGCAGGCCCAGCACCTCGAATGGATCATGGTGCGTGCCGGTCTGCACGCGCAGGATCGGTGCGCTGATTTCGGGAAAATGTGGCGCGTGTGGCGCGTTCATGGTGGTGGTCGTTCGCATCGGTCGGCTTTCTGTAATTGTTCTAGCAAACGCGATGCCAGGTCGGGCGGCATGGCTTCCCAGGAAAATCGCCAGGTCCAGTTGCCGCTTTCTGTGCCGGGCGTGTTCATGCGCGCCGCGCTGCCCAGCCCCAGCACGTCCTGCAATGGCAGCACTGCCAGAGCGGCGCGGCTGTGCAGCACGATATTGATCATTGCATCGGCAATCACCGCGTCCGCTGCCCCATCGGGTTCGCTGATGCCCAACTGCCGCATCACCTGCCAACGCGCTTCGTCAGGCAAGCTGCGCCACCAGCCCAGCGTGGTGTCGTTGTCGTGAGTGCCAGTGTAGTACACGCTATCGGCCTGCACGTTTTCGGGCTTGTGCGGGTTATCGGCATGATGGTCGAAAGCAAATTGCAGCACCGCCATGCCGGGCAGGCCAAACTGCTGGCGCAATGCAGTGACATCCGGAGTGATGATGCCAAGGTCTTCGGCCACCAGCGGCAACGCCGCCAATTCCCCAGCGCCCATCTCGTTTGCAACAGCCTGCAACAACGCCGCACCCGGTGCGGCGACCCATGCGCCATGCATGGCGGTGGGCTCGCTGGCGGGAATCGCCCAGGCTGCCGCCAGGCCACGAAAGTGATCGATGCGCAACAGATCAAAGCATTGAAAATGTGCGGCCAGCCGCGCCCGCCACCAGGCAAAATTGTCGGCCTGCATCGCCGCCCAGTTGTAGTGCGGATTGCCCCAGCGCTGCCCGGTTGCGGAGAAATAATCCGGCGGTACGCCCGCCACCACCGTCGGATGGCCGCCGTCATCGAGCAGAAACAATTCGCGTCGCGCCCACACGTCTGCGCTGTCGTGTGCGACAAACAGCGGCATATCGCCAAACAGTTGAATGTTGCGCGCAGCGGCCTGCCCGCGCAGCGTCTGCCACAGCATGGCAATGCGGTACTGTTCATGCATTACGGCTGCAACGGGTTCTGCATGGCGGGCATCGAATCCGGCCAGCGCCTGGGGGTCGCGGTCGCGCAGCGCTTGCGGCCAGTCCGTCCAGGGCGCACCGCCCTGCCCGGCCTTGATCACCATGAAGCGCGCAAAATCATCCAGCCAGTGCGCCTGCCTGCTGCGCCATGCTTCAAAACCCCGCATATCAACAGATGTCGCCGGAAACAAACCGGGATGGATCGCGAAGGCCGATGCGCACTGGTAAGGCGACCGCCCCGTCAACGGCAAACCCAGCGGCAACACTTGCCACACGCCTATCCCCGCCGCGTGCAGAAAATCCAGCCAGCGCCCGGCATCACTCAGCGTGCCGGACGGCAGCGAAGTCGGGTGCAACAACAGCCCCGCACGACGGGCGGCAAAATTCATCCGGCGTTCCTGCGCATGGTGCCGGCATTTTCGGCCTGGCCACCGCCTTGCGACAATGGCACGTCGAGGAGCGCAGGCGCTGCTACGCCAAGCAGGCGGTACAGCTCGCGCAACTGGGTGCGAAAGAGCTGCTCAAAGTCGCGCACGCTGCCTGCCGGGTTGTAATCGCCAAACCACCAGAACCAGTCGGAGCCTTCGCACACGGCAAGCTGATGAGTGGCCAAAGCAAGCTGCCCGGCATCGAGTTTCCCGGCGCTTGCGATCTGGTCATAGCTTTGTTTGGCGGCCACCAGGTAATCCCAGCCACGGTTTTTGTCCGCCGAGCCGATCCAGGTGGCGAAATTGCCATAAACCCAACTGCCTGCTGCCAGATGCGGCATCGGCCTGGCGGCGGTGCGTGCCGCCTGTTCGGCAAAAGTGCTGACCCGGATCGCCGATTGCGCGGGCAAGACCGCGTACAGCGCATCGAGAAAATGATGGCCGTTGTCCGGGTAATATTCCCAAGCATTTTCGCCGTCGAGGATGACCGACACGACTTGTTGTTCTGCCTCCTCGCCAAAAAATCCGCAGATGTTTTTCAGGTGCTGGACAAAATCGCCGACCGCATCATCCGCATGCCAGTCGCTATATTTAAAACCGATCAGATCGGACAGGCCATCGTCGCGAAAAAACACCCGCGTGTTGAAAGCGCCAATTTTCCCCGGCGAAAACAGGTTGCGCTTGCCGAGTATGTCATCCTCCGAACAACCCGAGCGGGCGCAACTATTGCGCCACACGCCTTCACCCGTGGCCGTCCAGGCAAAACCCATTTCGTCCAGTTGCGCCAGCGCATCCTCGCTCACCCCGCCTTCGGACAGCCACACGCCCGCCGGTTTCATGCCGAAATAATGCTCGAACACCGCGACACCATGTTGCAAGTGCCAGCGCGAACGCGCCGCGCCGCCGGGATAGCCAGCCGCTTCCGGCATCGGCGCATCGGGCATGGCATCGCGCAGGTTGGCGAAATCATTCAACAGCGGCACGATGGGATGGCCGTAAGGCGTCATCGACAACTCGATCTGCCCACGCTCGGCGAGCACGCGGTAACGCGGAATCAGCCCGGCCAGACATTGCTGGATCAAATGCAGCAACTCGTGGCGATTCGCCGCAGAAAAATTTTTCTGCTGCGCCATCAGCCGCACTGGCAAAGGCAGTTGCTTGAGCGCATGCCCCAGCCAGGCGAGGTGATACCAGGTCAGCAAATCCAGAAAATACTGCTCGGACAAATAGCCCAGATGGTCATGCAAGGCGCTGTCGCCCTGCCCTGCCTCATAGGTGGCACCGATCATTTCCAGCAGATGGCGATAGGCGGGATAGGGGTGGATCATGCGCGGCGCATGGCAACGCTGGCAGTCGCGGATGATCGCCAATCGCGCAACCGCACCCGCAGGAATAGGTTCGACACCGGACAGCAGGTTCAACATGCGATCCCGAGTACGCTCTCCATGCTTTAACAGCGCATCGAGTTGCCGGGCGTAGTCGTCCAGTTGTTCCAGCAAGACCGGCGCAAAATTTACCACCACCCGCATCGCCGGATGGTTTTCCAGATGCGCGGCCATGTCGCTGTAGTCCTTGATGCCGTGCAGGTACACCCACGGCAGATGGTATGCGCCGTCCAGCCCCTCGCGGTAATGCGGCTGGTGCATATGCCAGCACAGCACCACATTGATGGGCGCGATGTTGGCGGGATCGACGTGGTCTGCTTCAGCCTTCATATTCGTCCTGCCAGCGGGCATACAAATTTTGCCCGAGCATGGCGGGGGTCACCAGCACGATGCCTTCCGGGCTAACGTAAAAGCGCTTGGCATCTTCTGCCAGGTCTTCGCCGATCACCGTGCCATCCGGGATGACCGTACCCTTGTCGATAATGGCGCGGGTAATGCGGCAATTTTTGCCGATATTGACTTTGGGCAGGATCACGCTGTCCTTGATCAGGCTGTAGCTTCCCACGCGGACAGCAAAAAACAGTACCGTGCGCTTGACCCGTGCGCCCGACAGAATGCAGCCGCCCGCCACCAGCGAATCGATGGCTTCGCCGCGCCGCCCCACGTCGTCGAAGATGAATTTTGCCGGCGGATACTGCGGCTGGTAGGTCCAGATCGGCCAGTCGCGGTTGTACAGGTTGAGTTCCGGCTCCACCGCGCACAATTCCATGTTGGTCTGCCAATAGGAATACAGCGTGCCCACATCGCGCCAGTAATCGGGATGACCTTGCTTGTTGCGGAATGGGTAAGCCATGGCACGCGCTTCGGCAATTTTTTCGGGAATAATATCCTTGCCGAAATCATGGCTGGATTGGGTTTTGCCCGCATCTTCGATCAAGGTCTTGTAAAGAAAGTCCTTGGAGAAAACATAAATCCCCATCGAGGCCAGCGCGATGCCGGGTTTGCCGGGGATGCTGTCCGGATGTTCCGGCTTTTCGGTAAAGCGGGTAATGCGCATGTCTGCGTCCACCGACATCACACCGAATCCGCTGGCTTCGCTCACCGGCACCTCGATGCTGCCGATGGTGAAATCCGCACCGCTCTGCACGT
>JAYUCZ010000009.1:0-13225 GCA_043740065.1 Thiobacillaceae bacterium
CGTATTCACCGTCGGCCTGGCAATCGGCCTGGTCATGCCACTTGGGCAGGCATTTATCACCATTGGCCTGGCCGACCTGAAAACCGGCGATATCCGCTGGATATCTTACGATCAAAGCATGTCGCTGGACTCGCGTGAGCCGGATGAAGCCGAAAAGCTGGTCAGGGACTTTTTCAAGGATTACCCACAACCATGAAGGGACTCCTGCCCCTGCTCGCCGCCCTGTCCGCCATTCAAACCGCGCAGGCAGACGCGGTCGATCCCTGGAGCCGCGCCGTCAACCCTGCCACGCTTGAGCGCGAAGAAAGCAACCTGTGGGCAGAAGCCGAAGAATTCGACAAGGCGCTCACCCGCTCCGGCAAGGTGCGCGATGACCCGGCACTCGGCACTTATCTGCAAAATGTGATGAATCGGCTTTATCCGGAATTTGGCGGGAAGGTTCGCATCCGTGTACTGGACTCCGGCAATCTGAATGCCTTTGCCCTCCCTAACGGCAGCGTCTATATCAATACCGGGCTCTTGGCGCGCCTGCAAAACGAGGCGCAACTAGCTGCTGTGCTGGCGCACGAAGGCGCACATTTCGTCCATCGACATTCTTACCAACAAGCCGAACACACCAAAAATGCCGCCGCCTTTGCCCTGGTCGTGGGGCTGGCGCGCGTGCCGTTGCTGGGCGACATCGCCGCCATTTCCTCCATAACAGGGTTTTCCCGCGAGCACGAAACCGAAGCCGACAACATCGGCTACCAGCGCCTGATTAACGCAGGTTACTCGGCAAAAGAAGCCGCCAAGACCTTCGAACACCTGATTGCCGAAATCAAGGCGCTCGACATCAACGAGCCGTTTTTCTTTGCCAGCCACCCCAAATTGCGAGATCGTGTAGACAACTTTAACGCGCTGTCCAAAGATGCAATAAACGGCCAAACCGGCTATGAATCGTTTCTAAACGCGACCCGCAGTCTGCGCCTATATACGCTACAGGAAGACCTGGATGCGTATCGTTACAAACAACTGATACTGGTGTTAGCCGATGCCCAGCGTCGCCGCGAATACCCCCCGGAAGCCAGCTTTTACCTGGGCGAAGCCTACCGCTTGCGCGCCGAAGAAGGCGACCCGGAAAAAGCCGAACGTGAGTACACACTGTCGATAGAACTCTCATCAAAGTTTGCTCCAGCCTTCCGCGCCTTGGGCTTGTTGCACTACAAGCGCGATCAGAAAAGCCTCGCGGCTCCGCTGTTCAAACGCTATCTTGAGCTGGCACCGGATGCGCCGGATCGAGACTACATCGAAGCCTATATGAAAGATGCGGGCGCATGATGACCCGGATGTTTCATAAATTAACCAGCGCCCTGCTGCTGAGTCTGGCGTTGTCCGCCTGTGCGCCCTGGTCGGCCATCGACCCGGACAGCCGCAACATCGCCGTCAAGGACGACTACACGCTAGAAGCGCCGCTGGGCTGGGTCAAGCGCAACTACGCTATCTACGACGTGTTCCTGTCCCGCGACGGCCCCCTGCTTAATTTCATCGCTATCTGGCGTGAAAAACACGCTGTCGAACTCAAGCGCACCAAGCGCACCACCAAGCCCGGCCTGCTTCCGCACGAAGTGGCCGAACTGGTCATTGCCGAGCAAAAAGCTGGGGATAAAAACGGTGCGTTTACGGTGCTATCCAACCGCCCCGCCAGGCTGGGCGGCAAGCCCGGCGTGCGCGTGCATACCCGATGGAAAACCGAGCGCGGCTTGCCCATCGAGCGCGTCACCTATGCACTGGTCGATCAAAAAGGCCGCCTGGCGCTGATCTATGAAGCGCCGGGGCTGGTGTATTTTCCCAAGGGTCTGGCGGATTTCGAAGCCATGGTAAAAACGCTGGGCTTCCAGTAAACGCGCAAAAACTCCCGTCACTTGCCGATACAAAACCGGCTGAAAATCTCGCCAAGTAAATCGTCCGGCGTGAATTCGCCGGTAATTTCAGACAAGGTTGCCTGCGCCAGTTTTAATTCCTCGGCCTGCAATTCCAGTTGGCCAGACAGCACCAGCGCGGTTTGCAGGTGGGATTGCGCACGCAACAGCGCATCCAGATGGCGGCGGCGAGCCATAAAGCTGCCCTCGCCTGCTGGCTGCCAGCCCGCCAGCCGCAGTAATGTCTCGCGCAGCAAATCCAGCCCTGCGCCGGTTTTTGCCGACAACCAGACTTCTGCGTCCGGTTGCGCACGCACCGTTTCGCCGGAAAGATCAATTTTATTGTGAACCGTCACACGCGCCACGCCAGCCGGCAATTTTTTGATAATGGCCTGTTCCTGTTCACCCAGCCCGTGCTGGCTATCCACCAGCAGCAGGGCAATCCCCGCCTGCTCTATGGCCGCCCAGGTGCGGGCGATGCCCATTTGTTCAACAACATCGGTGGTTTCGCGCAAGCCAGCGGTGTCAATCAGGTGAAAACTCACGCCCTGGATATGAATCTCCTGGCGCAGCGCATCGCGCGTGGTGCCGGCAATCTCGGTGACGATGGCGATCTCTTCGCCTGCCAATGCATTCATCAGGCTGGATTTGCCGACATTAGGCTGGCCGATCAGCGCGACCCGCACCCCATCACGCAGCAGCGCGCCCTGCTTTGCCGCCGCCAGCACGCCATCCAGTTCCTGCAAGGTGATGTCTATCCCGGCACGCACCTTTTCCTGCTCAGCCTGCACGATGTCTTCCTCTTCGGGAAAATCCAGACTGGCTTCCACCCGCATGCGCAGCTCGGTCAGGCGCATTTGCATGGCCTGAACACGTCGCGAGAAATCACCGGAAAGGGAATGTAGCGCCGAACGTGCCGCCTCGATGGACGAGGCATCAATCAGGTCTGCCACGCTTTCGGCCTGTGCCAGATCGAGTTTGCCGTTAAGATAAGCGCGCTGGGTAAATTCGCCCGGTTGTGCCAAACGTGCGCCCAATTGCTGGCAACGCGCCAGCAACGCCTGCATGACCGCCGGGCCACCGTGGCCTTGCAGCTCCAGTACATGTTCGCCGGTAAACGAATGCGGCGCGGGAAAATACAAGGCGATACCCTGGTCGATGGCCGCGCCGTTTGCATCCAGAAAGTTTGTGTAGCTTGCGGTGCGCGGCCTTGGCAACGTACCGATCAACGCCGTTGAGAGTGCGGTTAAATCGCCCCCCGAAACCCGCACCACGCCGATGCCACCGCGCCCCGGGGGCGTGGCAATGGCGCAAATCAAATCGCTATTTTTTGGCATGGGCGGCATTTGCGCCGTCTGCACCATCGCCGTATTTCTTGTTCATCGCCCACTGCTGGGCAATCGACAATATATTGTTAACCAGCCAATACAGCACCAGACCGGAAGCAAAGAACAGGAACATCACGCTGAACACGATAGGCATCGCCATCATGATTTTGGCCTGTATGGGATCCGGCGGCGTAGGGTTAAGCTTGACCTGAATGATCGAGGAAATACCCATCAGTACCGGCAACACATAGAACGGATCGGGTGCCGACAGGTCGGTAATCCAGCCCATCCACGGCGCACCACGTATTTCCACGGCGGCAATCAGCACGTAGTACAACGCAATAAAAATCGGGATTTGTAACAGGATGGGCATACAGCCGCCGAGCGGATTGACCTTTTCCTTTTTGTACAGATCGGCCATGCCCTGATGCAGCTTCTGACGGTCGTCGCCGTACAGCTCTTTCATTTTCTGGAGCTTGGGTGCCAGCGCACGCATTTGCGCCATGCCTTTGTAGCCCTTGGCGGATAGCGGCCACAGCGCCAGCTTGAGCAGGATGGTGAAGATAACGATCGTCCAGCCCCAGTTGCCGACCAGGCCGTCAATTTTACCCAGCACCCAGAACATGGGCTTGGACAGTGGTGTCAGCCAGCCGTAATCACGGGTCAAATCCAGCCCGGGTGCAGCGGCTTCCAGGGTTTTCTGAATTTGCGGGCCCGCATACAGGCGCGAGGAAAAACTCAGGCTCTGGCCGGGTGCCAGCGTGCCATTTGCCTGCTTAAAGCCTGCCGAATACAAATCCTCGCCCAGCTTATCAACAAAATAACTGCGCTCGACACCTTGCTTGGGCAACCAAGCGGCCACAAAATGATGCTGCAACATGCCCACCCAGCCATCCTTGGCCGACTTCTGGAACTCGGCATCGCCATCGGCAATATCCCCGAATGCCAGTTTTTGGAACTTGGCCGCATCGGTAAACACCGCCGGCCCGGTAAACATGTACATTAAACGCGATTCGCCTGCCGGTGCCTGACCGTGGCGCACCAACTGCCCATAGCTCTCGACCTGTACCGGCTGCGCACCGCTGTTGCTTACTTTTTGAACCAGCTCGATTTCATAGCTGCCACGGCGGAAAACATAGGTTTTCTCGACACGTATACCGGCCTGGGGATTGTTCCAGACCAAAGGTACAGAAAGCGTGTCCCCCACCAGCTTGTGCGACCCCGGGGTCAGCTCGAAAACGTCCTTATGATTGGGAAGCAGACCTTTTTGGCTGTTCAGCAAGCCGCTTTGCGCCACATAGCGCGTAGCCGGATCGGCATCAGCAAACAAGGTCAGCGTCTGCTCCGGGTGGTCAATCTCGTGATACCCGGGCAGTTGTAGCTTGCGCAAATCCCCGCCATTGGCATCGATTTCGACGCTTAACACATCCGTTTCGATTTTGGCACGCGCTCCGGGTTGCAAACCCCCGGCAGGCTGTGCAACCTGGTTTGTCGCCGGCGCTGCCTGAAGCGCCGAACTGGCCGCCGGAACGTCCTTTACGGATGTGCCTTGTACGGTTTGTTCGGTGGCGACCTGAAGCGGTTGGTCTTTTTCCTGCCAAGCCTCCCACAACAACAGAATGGAGAAGGAAAACACCACAAAGAAAATCAGACGCTGGTTATCCATACTTGTCCTAAGGAAACGCTTTCAATGATCTGCATCATTGGGTCATCAATATAGCCGGGGCAATTTGTTTCATTGCCCCATCGTATCGGTCATTTGTGAAGGTTGTGCCACGGCCATGCGCCCAAAACACCCCATCAGGGAACAGGATCATGTCCGCCCGGGCATCCGGGTCTGCAACGGCCTATTCTTTTCACCGCCAGCCAACCACCCTTGGTTGCACCATGCTTGCGGATCGCTTCTATGGTGTATTCCGAACAAGTGGGGAGGTAGCGGCAACTGGGTGGCAGCATCGGGCTGAGCGCCAATTGGTAAACCCTGACCAACCAGACCAACAACACCGAAATTATCCGCGACATTTGTCTGCCGCTTGATCCAGCGCCTGTAAAAGCGCCTTGTTCCATTCCGGGTTTTTCAGACCCCGGCCACCTTCCGGTAAGGCCAGCGGCCGCACCACAAAATCCAGCGCAGGCATGTCTGCCGCCACCTGCCTGAACGTTTCGCGTATTTTGCGACGCATCCGGTTACGATCCACCGACCTGGAAAGCAGACGCTTGGAAACCACCATACCTAACCTGGCAACATCCAGGCCATTGGGCTTGGCTAAAATCTGAAACAGCGGCGTGCGCCAACTGCACCGATGGTTAAAAACCTTCTCAAACTCTGCGGCAGCCAACAAACGCTGGCGGCGTGCAAAAGGCTTTCCACCAAGCAAACGTAATTTCTGGCGCGATTCAGTAATGCTTATACTGCCAAACGGTGACGACCCTTGGCGCGGCGTGCGTTGATTACGGCACGGCCACCACGGGTCTTCATGCGCACACGAAAACCGTGGGTGCGCTTGCGGCGGGTAACGGAAGGCTGGTAGGTACGTTTCATTTTTTGCTGCCTTTATCTAATCAAGCTAGTCTAGTTGGATTACTAGATGGGTTTAGGGTTAATAGGTTTACGGGCGAAAAAGCCCATAAAAAACCGCGTATTATACACAGCCCACCATCCTCTGGCGAGCGCACTAACCTGATCTCCCCCAATTTAAGTCAGACGCTGCCCCGACAGATAAACAAGTCTATCCAGGTTGAAACTGCCTGTGGATAACTCCCCCGCTTAAGCGTAAGATTCTGCCTGACTCGCTTATTTTTATGCGCGATCCTGTTGCCAGAAAATACCCAAGAAAACATCTAACAACACTCATGATTCCTGCCTCCGCGCGCCCTGCTTTTGACTCATTCTGGGAAAGCTGTCTTACGCGCCTGCGCGAGGAATTGCCTGCACAGCAGTTCAATACCTGGATTAAACCGCTGGCTTGTCAGGAAAACGAAGCCTGCCTGAAAATTTCCGCGCCCAATCGTTTTGTGTTGGACTGGGTGCGTGATAAATTTTCGGGTCGTCTGCAGGTCTGGGCGCAGGAATATTTCGGTATGGCCAAGGCGTTGGAGTTTACGCTTCTGCCCCGGACATCTGCTCCACCAATCGATTCGACATCGACGGCCCGCACAGCAGCAGAGCCTGGTACGCCCTTTGCGCTACCCGCCGCACCTGTACCAACAGACAGCCCTACGCTAGGGCAGCGCATCAACCCCAACCTTAATTTTGATAATTTTGTAGGTGGTCGTGCCAACCAGCTTGCCAGAGCAGCGGCCTTGCAAGTCGCAGAAAATGCAGGCCAGGCTTATAACCCCATGTTCATTTATGGCGGCGTTGGCTTGGGAAAAACCCACTTGCTGCTGGCCATAGGCAACCTGATCCGCGCCAACCATCCTACCGCACGCATCAGTTATATCCACGCCAATGACTATGTCAACGATATGGTGAAAGCCTATCGCTACAAAAATTTTGACGGTTTCAAAAAGCACTATCTGACACTGGATGTATTGCTCATCGACGATATCCAGTTTTTTGCCGACAAGGGACGCACCCAGGAAGAATTTTTCTATGTTTTTAATGCCCTGATCGAAAACAAAAAACAAATTGTTATTACCAGTGACACCTTCCCCAAAGACCTGGCGGGCATAGAAGACCGGCTTAAATCGCGTTTCGCCTGGGGTTTAACGGTTGCCATCGAGCCACCCGAGCTGGAAATGCGTGTCGCCATCCTGCAAAAGAAGGCTCAGGCCGACAATCTTCAACTGGAAGACGACATCGCTTTCTTTATCGCTAAACAAGTGCGCTCCAACGTCCGCGAGCTGGAAGGCGCGCTTAAACGCGTTGTGGCGTATGCAAAGTTTAGCGAAAAGAAAATCAGCGTGGAGCTGGTCAAAGATGCGTTGCGTGACCTGATCGCCTCGGCACATAAGCAGGTTTCCATCGAAAACATCCAGAAAACCGTAGCCGAGTTTTACAAAATCAAGATCGCTGATATGTTTTCAAAAAAACGTACGCGTAATCTCGCCCGCCCGCGCCAGATTGCCATGTCACTGGCCAAGGAATTCACCCCTTTATCCCTGCCCGAGATAGGCGACGCTTTTGGTGGTCGTGACCACACCACAGTTTTACACGCGTGCCGGAAAATTGCCGAGCTGCGCGATCAGGATCAAACCATTAGCCGCGAATACCTGGTGCTGCAACAAACACTCACAAGCTAATACTGCCTAATTGCCAAAATAACCCAATTGAATAAAAGTCCAAATATCCTGTGTGTAAACATGAATAAATTGCAGACAAAAACCTACCCACTGAAAATCATCCACAATCATGCACACCCGGCATGCGACTTACCCACAGAGCGCAAGCGCGCCACGCACCGCACACTGTCTGGAGATCGTTAGCTTATCCACGGTTTTGATGTTCACCAAACAACGAACAACAAGGAATATATATAAATGAACCTATTAGAAACAGAACGCAACCACCTGCTTGCTTCGCTTTCCGCTACCGTGGGTGTCGTAGAAAAACGCCACACCTTACCCATCCTGTCCAACGTACTGTTACAAAGCCAAGGCGGCATGTTGTCCCTGCTGGCGACAGATTTGGAACTTCAAGTCAGTACGACTTTGCAAGGCAAGGCAAGTGAGGATTTTTCCATTACCACCGGCGCACGCAAGCTGTTTGATATCGTGCGCGCCCTGCCCGAAGCCAGCAGCATTAAACTGGACAGCAAGGAAAGCCAACTGGAAGTTCGCGCCGGGAAATCCCGGTTTACCCTGCAAACCCTGCCAGCAGCGGATTTCCCGCGCATGGAAACCGGTGCAGGCGTAGCTGGCGAAGTCAGCCTGCCGCAAAAAACACTCAAGCGTTTGCTGCAACTGGTGCAATTTGCCATGGCCCAGCAAGACATTCGCTATTACCTGAACGGCATGTTGCTGGTACTGGATGGCGACGCATTGCGCGTCGTGGCAACCGATGGTCATCGTTTATCGTTTGCAGAAACGACACTGGAAAACAGCGGGCCGAAAAAAGAAGTCATCATTCCGCGCAAAACCATTATCGAGCTGTCCAAGTTGTTGCAGGACAGCGATGAAACAGTCACTTTGCGTGTTGGTGATAATCAAATCACCATAGAACTGGCCGGCACCAAACTGGTGTCCAAAATTGTCGATGGCAAATTTCCGGATTACCTGCGCGTCATTCCGATTGGGCATGACAAACATCTGGTGATCAACCGTCAGCTAGGCGTACAAGCCTTGCAGCGTGCGGCCATTTTATCTAACGAAAAATTCCGGGGTGTGCGCCTGGTCATGGGCGTGAACTCCCTGAACGTGGTGTGCAACAACAACGAGCAAGAAGAAGCCCAGGAAGAAATCGAAGCCAAATACGATCACGAAGCGCTCGATATCGGCTTTAACGTGACCTACTTGCAAGATGGCCTGAATGCCTTGTCCTGCGAAGAGGTTATGTTGTCTTTTTCGGATGCGAACAGCAGCATGTTGCTGACGGCGGAATCCGAGCCCGGCTTCAAATATGTTGTGATGCCCATGCGTATTTAGACTGCAAATTCAAGACTAAAACCCCCTCTCCCAGCGGGAGAGGGTTGGGGTGAGGGAGAATTCTTCCCTAACAAAAGCAATCAGTTCAAGGAAACATCATGGCAGACGCATACGACGAAGACAGTATCCAGCAACTGGAAGGCCTGGAGGCGGTACGCAAGCGCCCCGGCATGTACATTGGCGACACCTCCGACGGTACCGGCCTGCATCACATGGTGTTTGAAGTGCTGGACAATGCCATCGACGAATCGCTGGCCGGTCATTGCGACGACATCAAGGTGATTATTCACCCTGACAACTCCATTTCCGTTTCCGACAACGGGCGCGGCATCCCGGTTGGCATCAAGTTTGACGACAAGCACGAACCCAAGCGCTCGGCGGCAGAAATTGTCCTGACGGTATTGCACGCAGGCGGCAAGTTCAACCAGAACAGCTACAAGGTCTCCGGTGGTTTGCATGGTGTGGGCGTGTCCTGCGTCAATGGCTTGTCCAAATGGTTGAAGCTGATCGTGCGCCGCGAAGGAAAAAAATACGCCATGGAATTCCATCGCGGCAAGATTGAAAATCGCCCGGTCGAAATCCAGAACAACGTGGAAGTTTCGCCCATGCAAATGGTGGGCGAAACCAAAAATCGCGGTACCGAAGTGCATTTTCTGGCCGACGAAGAAATTTTCGGCAAGGTCGAATTCAGCTTCGATATTCTGGTCAAGCGCATCCGCGAACTGTCTTTTCTCAACAATGGCGTAAAAATAGAACTAAACGACCATCGTGACGGAAAAAGCGAAAACTTCTCCCATTCGGGCGGCGTAAAAGGTTTTGTCGATTACATGAACCGCGCCAAAAACGTGTTGCACCCTAAAGCTTTCTACGCAGTTGGCGAAAAAGACGGCATGACGGTAGAGGTGGCCATGCAATGGAACGACAGCTATTCCGAAACCGTGCAGTGCTTCACCAACAACATCCCGCAACGCGACGGCGGCAGCCACTTAACCGGTATGCGCACCGCGATGACGCGGGTTATCAACAAATACATCGACGACAACGAGCTGGCCAAAAAAGCCAAGATCGAAACCAGCGGCGACGACATGCGCGAAGGCTTGACCTGCGTATTGTCGGTAAAAGTCCCCGAACCAAAATTTTCCAGCCAGACCAAAGACAAGTTGGTATCCAGCGAAGTGCAGCCGGTGGTATCCGAAGTGGTCGGCCAGAAACTGGCCGAGTATTTGCAGGAAAACCCCATCGACGCAAAAATCATTTGCGGAAAAATTGTGGATGCCGCCCGCGCCCGTGAAGCCGCCCGAAAAGCCCGCGAAATTACCCGCCGCAAAGGCGTGCTGGATGGCATCGGCCTGCCCGGTAAACTTGCCGACTGTCAGGAAAAAGACCCGGCTTTATCCGAAATTTATATCGTCGAAGGCGATTCCGCAGGCGGCTCCGCCAAGCAGGGACGCGACCGCAAATTCCAGGCGATTTTGCCGCTGCGCGGCAAAGTGCTTAACGTTGAAAAAGCCCGTTTCGACAGGCTGATTTCTTCTGAACAAATCGTGACTCTGGTCACTGCGCTCGGCACCAGCATTGGCATCAACGACTTCAACATCGACAAGCTGCGTTACCACCGCATCATCATCATGACCGACGCGGACGTAGACGGCGCACACATCCGAACATTATTGCTGACGCTGTTTTATCGTCAGTTACCCATGTTGGTCGAGCGCGGCCACATCTACATCGCCCAGCCGCCGCTGTACAAGGTCAAGTCCGGCAAAAAAGAGCAATATCTCAAGGACGAACACGCACTCAAAGAATTTTTGCTCAGCCAGGCATTGTCCGATGCCGCGCTAATCCCATCAGAAGGCGCTGCGCCCATCCTCGCCGATGCCCTGGAAAGCCTGGCACGCGAATACTTCCTCGCCGAAGCCGTTATCGACCGCTTAACCCGCATCTTGCCCGAAGACGTATTGCACGCCCTGATGCACATCCAGGCCATTTCATTGGCGGATGCAACGCAAGCGATGATGAGTGAAGCCGCGCTGGCCGCGCACATCGACAGCGACCGCTACACAGTAGAAACCGAATATGTGCCAGAAACCGAAGCGCATCGCCTCAAAATCATTCGCCACCTGCACGGCAACACTATCGTCAACTTTCTCGAAGAAGACCTGCTCGAATCCGGCGACTACGCCCAACTCAGAAAAGCGGGCGACCTGCTACAAGGCCTGATCGGCAACAACGCCAGCATCTCACGCGGAGAAAAAACCGTCGGCATCAGCAGCTTCAAAGAAGCCATGGAATGGCTGCTGGGCGAAGTCAAACGCAACCTCGGCGTACAACGCTATAAAGGTCTGGGCGAAATGAACCCAGAACAACTCTGGGAAACCACCATGGACCCCAAAGTGCGCCGCTTGATGAAAGTCCGCATCGACGACGTCATCGCCGCCGATCTGATCTTTACTACGCTAATGGGCGATGAAGTTGAACCGAGACGCGCATTTATTGAGAGGAATGCGCTGGGGGTGCGGAATCTGGATGTGTAAGATTCGGGAACGCGGTACTAAAATGGAAGCGGGTTCTTTCCTGAACGATCGGGGGTCATCATGCAAACAGTCAAGCAAATCGTCCACGAAATAGCCGATCACCTGCCAGATCAGGCAAGCATCGACGATGCCATGTACGCCCTGTATGTGCGCCAAAAATTGGAAGGTTCATTGCGGGCGGCACACGAGGGGAAAGTGACCTCGCAGGAAAAAATGGAAACAAAATATCTGAACCATGCGGGTTGAGTGGTCGGATCATGCGCGCGACGATCTGGACGAGTTTGTGCGCTATATCAGCCGGGATTCCGCGTTCTATGCCAGACGCTTTGCCGAACGTGTTGTTCTGGCCGCACGGCGGTTGCAGGATTTTCCTGAAAGCGGGCGCATGATTCCCGAAGCGGAAGACAAGACCTTGAGAGAAATCATTGTGCAAGGCTATCGACTCATGTACCGACTGGAGCCAGATCGCATGCTCGTACTTGCTGTCATGCACGGCAGCCGGAATATAGAAACAATGGCAGACAAACCATGGAACGTATGAGGCTCAGCAAATTTGCAGTCTGTCTGTCCAATCAGGGCTATCCGGCTTCGCTAGAACCGCGAAAGCTCTATGAAATAGTGGATGATCCCCAGGCAACCAGCAAGGGCATGTTGCGTGTCATCGACGAGTCTGGAGAAGACTATCTTTATTCCGCCAGTATGTTTGCGCAGATGCCGATTTCCGCCGCTTTGGCGGATACGTTGCATAAATTGGCAGCGTGATCCGGGAATATCGTGTCTGACCCTATTTCTTGCTGAAGAACATCGGAAAGCCGTGTGCGGGAAAATCGCACGCACGGTTTGATGAGGGAGGGCAGGCGAGAGCCTGTTCTCTACTCTACCCTTTGATTTTCGGGAGCGCCCTTTGATTCCATTGCATAATTGTAGTCTTACCGTAAATAGCTGAATACCCCACATAAAGTATCTGTCATCAATCAAGGAGGGGTTGTGGCACTAATCAAGTGTAAAGAATGTGGTGCAGAAGTAAGCTCAAAAGCAGAAACTTGCACTAAGTGTGGGGCTCGTGTAGCAGCCAAGCCAATGGGCTGCGGTACGCTCGTGGGTATCATATTGCTAGGAGGGATAATCATTTCTGTTTTTTCCAGTATATTTTCCTCTGGCACCACAGATACCGTCTCCTCAGCCCAAACCCAAACGGCATCAGCGGCAGCATCCGAATCCAACCTGCCTGGTTCACAGTGGACTTACTATCAGACCGATGACGATATGGGAAAAGGCGCTGTCTACACTGCACACGTTTCAAGCACAAATACAGTTGAATTTAGCTTCCCTTATTCAGGTGAACAGCACGCTACGCTCTTTCTAAGAACCCATCCACGCTGGGGTAAGAACCTGTATTTCAGGATTGAAAAGGGACAATTACTCTGCAACTCATATGATGGGTGCAATGTACTTATTAGGTTCGACGATGGTGCAGCCATGAATTTCTCCGCAATTGGCCCAGAGGACAACAGTACTGAGATTCTTTTTATTCAAAATTATGGGCGCTTCGTTGAGAAAATGCTCAAAGCAAAACGGGTTCGTATTGCAGTAAATGTCTATCAGGAGGGGGCTCCTACCTTCGAGTTTGACGTTAGTGATTTTGATCTAGCCAAGTACAAACCAAAGTCTTAACAACAAACTAAAGGGCCAGCTTCGAATAAAATCAAAGGGGTCAGGCTCTCATGGCACTCGGTTAAGCACTCAATGTCAGAAAACAGCCGTAGGGCGGATGAGGCCGAAGGCCGTTATCCGCCGCATGTGTGGATCGCATTCGGCGGATAACGCTGCGCTCATCCGCCCTACATGTGGGGCTACTGCTTAACCGAGTGCCATGAGG
>JAYUCZ010000010.1:0-2385 GCA_043740065.1 Thiobacillaceae bacterium
TGAATGAGCGCTTCGCGGTCGCGCTGACTTCTAACCGGCGGCATGAAGTGCAGGTTGCTGTCGAAGCTGACGAGATCCACTTCGGACAAATGCAGGTGGTTGGCGGAGATGTCGCAGGTGACGTTAACGCCTTGCTGTTTGGCGGCTCGCACCATGGCCACGCCTTCGCGGGTGGAGAGGCGGGCGATGTGGATGCGGGCACCGGTTTCGCGTGCCAGCAAAAGTATGGTGGACAGCGCCACGGTTTCGGCCAGCGCGGGAATGCCGGGCAAACCTAATCTGGATGCGACCGGGCCGTCATGCGCCACGCCGCCTCTGGACAACTGGCCGTCCTGTGCGCGCAGCCACACGGGATAATTAAATGTCGTCGCGTAATCCAGCGCACGCAACAACACTTGCGGGTCGCTGATGGGCTGGTCGGCCTGGGTGAAGGCGACGCAACCGGCCTCTGTCAACTCGACCATTTCGGTGAGCGCTTTGCCTTCGAGTTTTTGCGTGAGTGCGCCGATGGGATAGACACGCGGACCGGGCAGGTTTTTGGCGCGGAACTTGAGCATTTCCACTAATCCCGGCTCGTCCAGCGGCGGGTCGGTGTCGGGCGGGCAGGCCAGCGAGGTGATGCCACCAGCGGCGGCGGCGAGCATTTCCGATTCGAGCGTGGCGCGGTATTCAAAACCGGGTTCGCGTAAACGCACCGACAAGTCCACCAGGCCGGGGCAGACCACGCAGCCGGTTGCGGCTATGGTTTTGTTGGCGTGAAAGCCTTCTGGCATGTTGCCGATGGCGACGATTTTTCCGGCGGCGACAAACAGGTCGGCAACTTGATCGAGGCCGTTGGCGGGGTCGATCAGGCGACCGTTTTGAATGTGAATTTTCATCACGCGCTCCCGCCCATCAACAAACTCATCACCGCCATGCGCACGGCAATGCCGTAGGTCACTTGTTGCAGGATGACGGACTGTGCGCCGTCGGCGACTTCGGAATCAATTTCCACGCCGCGATTCATCGGGCCAGGGTGCATGACGATGGCATCGGCTTTGGCCAGCGCGAGTTTGTCCGCTGTCAGGCCGTACTGCTTGAAATATTCTTGCGCCGAAGGCAGGCGTGCGCCTTTCATGCGTTCGTTTTGCAGGCGCAGCATGATGACCACATCCACGTCCTTTAGCCCGGCCTGCATGTCGTGATAGACGTGCACGCCCATCTGCTCGACACCGACCGGCAGCAAGGTGCGCGGTGCGATCACGCGCACTTCCGGCACACCCAGCGTGGTCAGCGCGTGGATTTGCGAACGCGCCACGCGCGAATGCAGCACGTCGCCGACTATCGCCACGCGCAGGTTGTGGAACGCGCCCTTGTAGCGGCGGATGGTGAACATGTCCAGCAAGCCTTGGGTGGGATGCGCATGACGGCCATCGCCGGCGTTGACCACCGAAATGTGCGGCGCAACGTGGCGGGCGATGAACTGCGCCGCACCCGATTGGCTGTGCCGCACGATGAACATGTCGGCGTGCATGGCGGTTAAATTGGCGACGGTATCCAGCACCGTTTCGCCCTTGCTCTGGCTGGACGCGGCGATATTGAGCGTGACCACATCGGCGGACAGGCGCTTGGCGGCGATGTCGAAGGTAGTGCGGGTGCGCGTGGAGGGTTCGAAGAACAGATTGAAAATCGCCTTGCCGCGCAGCAGCGGGACTTTCTTTACGTCGCGCTCGCCAACATCCATGAAGGTTTCGGCGGTGTCGAGAATTTTGGTGAGAATGCGGGAAGGCAGACCGTCCAGCGTCAGTAAATGCTTGAGCTGTCCGTCGGGGGTAAGTTGCAAACCGTCCTGCATCAGGCGACGGTCAGCATGAGCTGGCCTTGTTCATTGCGCTGCAATTGTACGTTTTGTTGGGGGGAAATAGCCAGTTTAAGCCCGCAAAAATCCGCCTGGATAGGCAATTCGCGCCCACCTCTATCCACCAACACCGCCAGTTTGATCGACGCGGCGCGGCCATGATCGAACAATTCGTTCATCGCGGCGCGAGTGGTGCGCCCGCTGTTCAGCACGTCGTCGATGAGAATAATGGGCTGGTTTTCCACGATGAAGGGGATGGCCGAGGGTTTGATTTCAGCGTGCAGCCCGATGCGTGAAAAGTCGTCGCGAAAAAATGAAACATCCAATGTGCCCAAGGGTAATAGTGGGTGGGGCAATACGGATTTGAGCAGGTCGTGCAACGCTTGCGCCACCCACGCACCGCCAGTGTGAATGCCGATTAACCCGGTATCGGGGGTCATCAGCGGGCGAATCTCATCCGCCAGTCTGGCGATCAGGGTAGAGACTTCAGGCAGCGGTTCAGGCGTTAAGTCGGGCATCAAAAAAACCTTGCAGAATAAGTTGGGCGG
>JAYUCZ010000011.1:0-13193 GCA_043740065.1 Thiobacillaceae bacterium
ACGAACGCCTAACGCTGCTGACCCGCGATGCGGCGATACTGGCACTGGGGCTGGATGGGATCGTGAAGGGATAACTACTGATCCGGCCAGCAAATACTACCTGCTCTCAAGGACACGCGCTCAAGCTAACCTTTTTAGTGCGTGGTCGGCCTGTGCGGCTGATAATGATCTGCCTACCCTCTACGCTGGAGGTCGACTCTTGGCATAGCGTTAAAGTACCCATCTGAAGCGCGCCGGAGGACTGTTTGGTTGCCCCGGTTGGGGCATAAGAAATGTAGTGCGATACTGGAGAATTGCCGGTTAACCGCAGCCCATTTGGCAGCGCGGATTGCGTCCGGATTGATGTTTCGCCCGCATCCAGCGCGGCATTATTATTCGCATCGTGGAAAACCATCCAACCCTGATCCCATCCACCGCTTGCAGAACATGCCAAGCCATCTGCCGACTTGCACAACACCGCACGACCATTGCGCTTGATCGCCTCGCTGCGTGCCAAATGCAAGGCCGCCACCATGTCGTTGGTCGCGGTACTCAAACGGCTGGCATGAATGATCGCAGTAAAACCGGGGATCGCGATAGTCAGCATTATTGCCAACACGGCCAGCGTTACCACCAGCTCCAGCAAAGTCAAACCCGACTGATTCATCGCATCCCCCAAGTTTTAGGCCTGGCTCAGAATGGCACTTCTCGCCACAACAAGCTATACAACTTAAGTTATAGGGGAACGATGATTTAGGTTATGTCACTGTTAGCTGTTGAACCTCTCCTCCCCCACAAGTGGGGGAGGAGAATTAAGGTAGCTCCCCGTTTTGTTCTGTGTTTTTTTGGTTTGATTAAGCCACATACGCGTATTACAATGAAGCACACCTGTTTTACCTGGAGACTGTCATGAGCGCGACCTTGAGTATTCGTATTGATGAGGCGCTAGAGCACGAACTGACACTGGCGGCAAAGATAGCGCATCGCCCCAAGGGCGACATTGTGCGCGATGCGTTGCGCCGCCAGTTGGCATTGACACGCTTTCGTGCGGTGCGCAACGAAGTTGCAGCGTTAGCCGAACAGGCAGGGTTCTTGACTGATGAGGATGTGTTCAGGGCTGTTTCATAAAGGCTGTTTCGTGAAGATATTTCTCGACACCAATATATTGGTGAGCGCCTTGGCCACGCATGGCTTATGCGCCGATTTGTACGAACGTCTGCTAACAAATCATGAGATTGTGATTGGCGAACCTGTCGTGCTGGAAGTGCTGGATATTTTGCAGCGCAAATTTGGAGCAAACAGCGATTTGCTGATAAAAGTCGAGGTCGAATTGCGCCTTCTGAGTGTGATTCCCGCACAAGCGGTTGCGCCAAACCTGCCGATACACGACACCGACGACCCCTGGATTATTGCCTGCGCATTGTGCGCCAACGCAGCTTGTTTTGTAACCGGCGATGCCGAGTTGCTGGGGCTTGGATCGGTAAGCGATATGCCGATTATCTCGCCCCGGGTTTGTTGGGAAAAATGGAGCGCGTGATCCAGCTCGCGAAAGAAACCCTCTGCGCAAAACCGCCTACGAACACAGCCCCGTTGAGGTTCTTGTAACCGTTGGCCGCCCGGTGGGGCTGATGGCTACCACGCGCTCCCGGTCGCCCACTGTGGGCGTGGCGCGGCAAACCTTGAACGTGGCGGTGGTTACGCCAACACCCGATGGCGGGAAGTTGAGGCTGGTCGATGCATTGATTACCTTGTAACCGCTTGCCAGGGCTTGCTGACGCTGGATAACCGTTGTACCCGCCAGCACAATCCAGCCCTGCCCCCAGCCGCCAGTGGCGCAGCTTGTACCGTTGCTGGATACGCACAGCGTGACCGCAACATTGCGCTTGATGGCCTCGCTGTGCGCCAGACGTGTGCTGGCGGACAGGCTGTCGGCATAAGACCCCAGCTTGCTGCTCAACATGGCGCTCTCGAAAGACGGGATCGCAATCGTCAGCGTAATGCCCAGCACCGCAATCGTGACCATCAACTCCACCAGGGTAAAACCGCGCTGCGGTTGGGCTTGGTCGCTTAGCCTGGATTGTTTATGGTGAATACCCGTGGGGGCGGCGCTCCCACAAGGGCGGTGTGGTGTGAATGGCTTGGCCAGGCTCATTGCTGGATATACCAGTAAACACGAGACTTGGGCGTAGTAGACGTTGACCCGCCGCCGCCGCCGCTTGGTAACGAGGTTTCCAGCGGAGAATTCGGGCTGGCACCAATCACAAATGGAACGGTTGTGCCGTCATCCAGCGTAACCAACCCCGCCACGGGTGAAGGCGGCAAGCCGTCGCCGGCCAAATTCTGGAATCGGCTAGCTGTTCCATTTAAAGAACCCGCATTGAGATAGCCAATGTTGTACACGCGGGAATCGCCCAGGTTGGAGCCGCAACTACCAGTCACCGGCACGGCAGGTTGATGGGTACTGAACGTAACCTTGCCGTAAATGGTAATGGCTGATGTCACCACCTGTTCGCTAGAAGTCAGACCCAGATACCAGCCTTTGCTGACATCCAGCGTGGCGGTAGCGGGCGTGGTGTCGTCCGTAATCGGCGTCAACAAGGCTCGACAAATCACCGACACGCTCTCGCAACTGGCAGCGCCTGCCGACAGCCAGGTTGGCTCGGCGGGTTTGTCCTTAATCATGAAGAAATGGTTGCTCACCGCTGTTGCCGAGGTATAGGCCGTCAGCGGTTTCTCGCGTTCGCCGGAACCCAGCAGCAGATAATAGATGCCGCTTTCTTCCACCACATCCGGGCCATAGGTAAATTTGCGCGGGGCGGTACAGCTTGCGGTGGTATTGCAGCCCAGCGAGGCAATTTTTGTGATCGTCCAGCTTCCCGGCGCGGTGGTGCCAATCGGGCTGTTGGCAGTAGCGCCCGAAATGCGGTACACATTGCCGCCCATGTCCGCCGCGTAGGCATATTTAATCAAGCCGGTGGTTGTGTCTGGCACGAGCGTTACATCGCCCACCACGGCACGATCGGTATCAAAGGTTTGCTGTAACACGCCAGTATCGGCATCCAGCAGATAAATCTTGTTGCCCTTGGAAAGGGTTGTGCAAGTGTGGTTTGCGCCCGCCGGGCTGGCATCAGAATCATCACAAGTGCTATAGCCGCCGCCCATCATCAGCAGCGGTGCGCGTGTTGCATCGGGTGCAGATCCATAGCCCCCGGCCTTGAGAATTCTGGGCGCAGACCAGGATTGACCCATGCCAATAAAGCCGGCCGTGCAGTTTGTGTCATCGGAGCAACCTTTCTTCCATTTCAGCGTGGGGCTGGCCGGGGCAGTCACGTCAAACGCATACACCACCCGTCCGCCGCGCCGCATAGTGGCGTAAATAAAGGTTTTGGCTGTAACGCCTATGGTGCCCTGAAACGCCGCCACCGTGCCGTCAAAACCATACGGCTTGGGCGCACCCGTGGTGCTGCCCTTGTAGCTGATCGGCACGGTGTTATCGCGCAGGCGCTTGATGCTGCTGTAAAACTCCGGCGCAATAAACGACCACAACTCATCCCCTGCGGCGACCGAACCAATGGCCGTGCTACGGTTGCCGTTGACCGCACGCAGCGCACCGTCGTTGCCGCCGTAAAACACCACCACCTGGGGCGCAACATCGGTGCCAAAGTTGATCGCCACCGGGCGCGAGTGCGCCACATCGCCATGTACGGATGGCCGCATGGCGGTGGTGGACGTAATAAAACTGTCGGCGTTGTCTACGGTGTCGTTAGGGGTAACAGTCAAGTCATCAAGCGTTTTGTTATTCAAGCCACGCGCCCAGTTAATCAACTTGTTCTTGTCGGTTGCACCTGCCGCGGAGTTAAGCAGCGGCTGGGTAATGGTCGTGTTGTCGGCATTAAAATCCGTCAGCGCAGTACAAGAAGCAAACGTCGGGTTACAGGTATAAACCGTGCGGGCAGAAGGCGTGACCGCCCTGAGCTTGAATCCCTGCGCACCTTTTTCCACCACGTTGCCATCCGGAAAGTTGGAGCTTGCCGAATAGGCAATACAGTTCGCCGTCCCCAGATTTGTCCAGTAGGTATCTGCCGTGGTCGGTGTCCAGAAACTGCGTGCGCACTCGGCAATAAAGCCGCTGCCGCTGGAAGAAATCGCGCTGGTGTCAGCCGCATCCAGCAACTTCAGATCACTGCCGATGTAACCCATTTTGTACTGCTTAAGATTGCCTGACCAACGCGGCAAGGCGCTGCCATCCGGGCGGAACATGCCGATATACACCTGGTTGAGATAGGTGCCTTGCGTGTTGACGCTGACCGGCAAACTAACCGAAGCAAACACGCTGTTGACCGACTGGATTTCGGAAAAAATCTGGTTCAGCGCCGCCTGTATCTTGCTGCCGACAGCGGGATCACCTGCCGACCCCACATCAAAGTATTTGCCCTTGCCCTGCGCGGCCATGCTTTTCAGCAATGCCTTGTAGTCGTTGCTGTATTGACCCGCGTTAGTAGGAATCACGTCAATCACGTAGCTCACAATCGGGTTGCGGGTTTTGCTGCCCATGTAACGCGACCACTCATCGGCAACATCGGCCTGGTAGCCACTGGGCGACAGTGGAATAACGGTCGTGTTTCCACCAGCAGAGCTAAGATGCGCGGTCGCCGTGATGTTGTCACTAGAGCTGACATTTGACTTGCCGTTGCTGAGAAAAATTACAAAATTTTTCTGACAGCCAGTCGAAACCGGCGAGGTGTAAGTTGTTGCACTGGAAGAGGACAACGCATTGCCTGGCAGCTCATACACCGCATTGGAAGCAGCAAAACCAGAAACACTGTTGCCGGTATAGTCCCGTTTAACCTTGGTGGCACCAGCGTAGGCGGTACTGCCGGTGAAATATCGATTCACCTCCGACATGCTCAGCCCCAGCTTGCCGGCATTGGTTTTATCATTACCGCTGTCAAAGCTGTTAACCAGAGTGACATATTTCGTTTTGTTGCTCGATGTCATGGTGCGCAGCGCGGCGCGCACATAACCACCAGCATCACCGGTGTTGCCGCCGCCGGTTTCGGTGTACATCATGAATCCCAAACGGAATTTATCGACGGCCAGACCATTCACGGCGGCGGCCAGCGCGGCCATTTCAGCGGTAAAGGCGGCACTCCAGTTTGCCGTGTTGTCGATCACGATCAGCACATTCGGCAATTCGGTAGAAACCGTCGGCGTTGACCCCACAAACAGGTCGATGTCCTCTGCCGTAGAGGCCGCAGCAAACGCCAGCAGACTCGCGGCGAATGCACTTCTAAAAAAATGGGGCTTCATGTTCGACTCCTTGGTGTTTGCTGATCAGGGGCAGGCGGACGCAACAAGTGCTGCGGTGTATTGCGCTTGTGTAAGCAACACGCGCACACCCTGGCGCACACGGATGGATGCGCCACTGCCATTGCTGTCAGTTACCACTGCATCAAAATCCCACACGGTACTGAAATTTGGCGGCGGGGCGGGGGCGAACCCCAAACTTACGCTACTACCACCGCCCGTCACGGCAGCAGCCCCCCCCACTTGTGTGGCGCGGTTGAAACATGGCGCAGCGATATTCACCTCATAATCGTTGCTGCCGTTGTTATCAATGTCCACATCAATCTGGCTTGACTGAGGCGCGGTGGTAAAGGGCGAGGCCAGCGCCTGTTCGATGGCCTTGTTGGCGGCCGCCAGGGCTTCGTCCCGAAACTGCATGTTGCCTACGGATTTGAGGTTGGTGCTGCTGAGCATAAAGGCAGAAGTGACAACCAGGGTAATCAGCACCAGCATGATGAGGCCCACTACGAGGGTTACGCCGCGCTGGGCGCGAGGCCATGCGGTTCGCTGCAAAGAAATCAGCTTCATGGCGTATCCCTTCTGCCGGACACGTTGGTCAAACGCACGGTGGTGGAAAACACGTGGCGCTTAAAGCCGTCACAAAAGCCGCCACAGGGTAAGGGAGATGTGGGAAGTGTCACGCTGCCCAGGTTGTAGGTTTTGCTGTCGGTGTAGCCGGGGGTCGCCGTACTGGCGCGTGCCAACACATACAGTTTGGCCACCGTGGCATTGGTGAACTGTGCGGCAGTACAGGGAGTTGCGCTGGTGCAGGACAGGTACGCGCCGTCCGGTACACCGTTGCCACGGTTGGTGGCGGTAATCTTGTTGGTGGGGTCTTGCCAGTTGACTGCGGTGGTGTAATCAACCGCCGCGCTGGTTTTGCTGAGGCTGTCTATGCCCAGCTCCACATGAAAACCCTGTATGCCTTCGATCAGCGCTTGCGCAGCCTGATGTGCCGTGCCATTAAACGTAGAACGCATCAGCGTGGGGATGCCGTCCCCAACTGTGACTGCGTAATCACGGACGTAGTAAATATTGGAAATGAATTTGCGTTTGTCTGCAATGGTGGTGCAGTTTCTGTTACGCAATGAAAATGTGCTGTCGTGGAGCGCGTAGGGTGTGGCGCTTTCGGACTCGCAAAACGAGGTCTGGAAGTAGAGATTGTCCGATTCATCCTCGCAATCGCCCTCCCCCGTCGTGGTCGCGACACAAGTCGCAGCATGGCGCACCACCAGCAGGTCGGTATTGGCTTGCTTGTTGGTGGCAAAGTTGGTGGTGCAGCCGGTAGGCTGCGACCCGCCATAAACCTGCACGGGGATGCCAACCAAGTCGTTTTTGCTTGCGGCAGTCCAGGAAGCGTGAGCCAGACACGGATCGGGAATCGTTGCGCTGGGGGCATCAGTCGGCACAACGGTGGCAGTCAAATCATCAAACTGCGGCACATGCCCGCCCCAATACCCGGCATGAACCAGGTCGTTTTGGATAAGCTGGATAGCGAAGCGCCCGCTTTCAATCTGGCTGTTGGTTTTTGCCAGCTCGGCATTGTTGCGGGTCACGTTGAGAAACAAGGCCAGCACCGACCCCATCACGATCAGGCCGATTACCAGGGCGATCATGAGTTCGACCAGGGATAGGCCGCGCTGGGTTTCGCGGGATTGAATATGGGTGGTACGGGAAGTGGCTGGCTTGTTCATGGTCAGGTTCATGATTGCGTCAGGATGCCAGGTTGGCAATGCGAACGATGGTGGTGACGGTGCGGCGGCAAAGATCGCCAGTGCAGGCCGAGCCGCTTGCGCCGTTGTAACTGTTTGCACCGCAGGCGACGCTGGTGGGCGGCGCAACCAACGGTGTCAGCCCCTGCCAGGCGACGGTAATCAGATATTCGCCATTGCCCAGGCTTTCTACGCAGCCACGCCCGCCGATCATGGCGCCGACCTTGCTGCCGCCCGCAGTTTCTGCTGCACCTTGCAGAGCATTGCACCACTCGCTCCGGTCGCTCTCTTGCCGTGTGCTGGTTGCGGTTGGGCAGGTTATGCCCGCGCCAACCGGGTTAGCCGCGCTGATGACGTAAGTGGCCGCGACGTTGCGGTTGACGCTGATGCGGCTGGACATATCGTTAAGCAGAATCAGGGCTTGTGTGCGCTGGTAGGCTTCTGTCTCAGAAACTTGCAAGCGCATTTGCAGCCCAGCCAGCCCCAGCAGGCCAACGGCCAGGATGACGATGGTAATCATCACCTCCAGCAACGAGGAGCCGCGCTGGTTTGCGAAAGAAGCGGAAAATCTGGCCTTTGGCATTTTGCTGCTTACCATTTTGCAGCGGGCGACTTAACGCCTTCGCTGGTCAGGCCCAGCGCACCATCGCTGGCCTGTGCGCCTGTGGCCGTCAGGGTGACGGTGTAGGACGGCACAGTGCCGCCGCCGACGGTAATTGCGCAGGTATATTTTGCGCTGACTTCGCTTGGCAATGCGGGTGTGCAGCCTGCGCCACTCATCGCGGAGTAAGCGCGGTTGGCAAGCAAAAGCTGCTGCTGGTGGTTGGCCAGGCTCATCATGTGCGCCTGCGCCGCCGCACGGTTGCTGCGGACGACATACTGCGTGTAGGACGGGTACGCAATGCTCGCCAATATGCCAATAATGGCAACCACGATCATTAGCTCGATAAGCGTAAAACCGCTGACTCGGTGATGTGGTGTGTTTCGTGACCCGATTTTGTCAAGATTCATTTTGTTTGGCCTCTATCCCGGTTTCTACTTTGCGACACAAGTTGCATTCATCTCTACCCAAACCCGACCAGCGGTTGCTTTGCTAGAATCAGCGGGCGCTCAAACAATCCCCAAAAACACGGTCAAGCAGCGCCCTACCTTCAGCATGGTCTCATCGCTGGCCGTACCAAAAACGCTACCAAGTTTGTCGCGCTTTACCGTCATGGCTTTGTCTATCATGATTTGCGAGGGCTTTTGCAAGCCGTTTTTCTCGTCGGGCTGGACGGTCACGCGCAGCAGCGGCGCTTCTTGCAGGATGCCGGATACCAGCAGAACGGTGACGGTCGCGTGTTCGTTAAACAGGTCGGACTGTACCACCAGGGCGGGTCTGGGCTTGCCGAAGTCGCCCTGCATGGCGATGCTGACAAAGTCTCCACGTTTCATCCGAGATTATCCATTGTGAGATTCGGTTTGCTTCCCCCTTGATAAAGGGGGATTGAGGGGGATTTTAGCTTTGCCAAACAGGTTACGACCCTTAAATCCCCCCTAACCCCCCTTTATCAAGGGGGGAACACGCCGATATGCCCCGAATGGATTATTTGGGTTCATGCCGTCCAGCCGGGTATATCTTCCAGCGCTTGATCCATAAAACCGGGCATTTCCGCATCCGCCGTGTCGGCCTGCGAAACCTGCCTAGATTGGCGGCGACATTCTTCCGCAAAATCTGGCCGCCGCGTATCGGGTACCCAAATTTGCACAAGCCTAAGCCCCGAAGCGCGTAGCCCTAGACGATGCTTTTGCACCCGTTCGGCAACATTAAGACCCATGATTCGCTCCTTTGGTTAGTTACATGTAACATGCTAGGCCACCGTTTCATGTAACGCAAGCCATCTACTGCAATTACTCATCCGCAGTAGCTTGCTAGAATCGGCGGACTTTATAGGAATCAAATTGAAGCAGGATTTTTCATTATCGGCGCGGACTTGGCGGGCGGCAGGCACGCCGCGCAGTCTTGGCAAGCCATCAATATGCTACGATTATCATGCTGTCAATTTGATAGCAAAAAAGATGGGTGAGAAAAAATGAAGGCGTTAAGCATTCGCAATCTGCCGGACGACGTGTACGAATCGCTAAAGGCGATGGCGGTCGCCAATCACCGTAGTATGCAAGAGCAGGTGCGCTGCCTGATCGAGCGCGAGACCCGGCTGGCAGGCGGCTTCGGCCTGGCCGCTGCGCGTGTGTGGCGCGAGCGGCTGGCCGGGCGCAATCTGGGCAATACGGTGGAGGATGTGCGGCAAGACCGCGCCAGATGATGTGGGTCATCGACACGTCTGCGCTGATCCGTTTGTTTGTGCCGGACGGGTCGCTGCATCCGCAGGCTGAAACGGCTTTTAACCTGGCTGCCAGCGGTGTGGATGTGGTTTTTGCGCCGCAGTTGTTGCTGGTTGAGGCGGCGAATGTGCTGCTGCGCAAGCAGCGGCGCGGAGAATTATCGGCACTGGAAACACGCGAAATTCTTCAGGCAATCGGGGCGTTGCCCATCCGCCTGTGCGGGCACGAGTCTTTGGTTGTACCCGCCTGCGTGCTGGCAGAGACACATGGTTTAAGCGCTTACGATGCGCTGTACCTGGCGCTGGCCGATCAGTATGCCGCACGGTTGATTACCTGCGACGATGCGCTGGACAAAGTAGCGCGTGGCATGGGGCTGGCTTGATGGGGTTGCTATGAACCGAGATCGTCCATTAGCCGGTTTGGCCTTGCTTTTAGCCCCCTCCCCGCTTGCGGGGAGGGTTGGGGTGGGGAGTGTTTGCAGCAGATGAAGACTAACACTGCTGTTTCCCCCTCCCAGCCTCCCCCACAAGTGGGGGAGGGGCTTCTGATTTTGGCTAATGGACAATCCCGGTTGAACATGCCGGGCAGTTTCGAGACCTCGGACGTGTTCGTCATTGGCGCTGGCGTGGCGGGCTTGAGCGCGGCGCATGCGCTATTGCAGCGCGGCGCGAATGTCACCATTGCAGACGGCGGACATGCCGGGCAGTCGTCGTGGGCGGGGGCGGGAATTGTTTGCCCGCTATTGCCGTGGGATTACGGCGAGGACATGAACCGCATGGCGCTGGCGGGGATGGGGGCGTGGCCTGCATTCGCGGCAGCGTTAAGGGATACGTCCGGCATAGACCCGGAGTATTGGGTTTGCGGGATGGAGGTGCTGGGCAAAACAAGTCCAGATTACCCATTAGAAACTCCCTCTCCCTTGAGGGGAGAGGGGGCAAAAACCAGCACCGAAGCAGCCACCTCCTGGTGTCGCGCACATGGTTTTGCAGTCGAAACACTGCCGGGCAACCGCCTTTGGCTACCCAACGTGGCGCAGGTGCGCAACCCGCGTTTAATCCAGTCGTTGTCCGGTTCAGTCAGCACTTTAGGCGGGCATGTTCTGCACAATTGCAAAATTGATGGGCTAAAAAGCCGGGGGCGAATGCTTACTTCGGTTTTGTCAGGCGTTACCGAATATCGGGCGGATAAGTTTGTGCTGGCTAC
The DNA here is from genome assembly GCA_043740065.1 of Thiobacillaceae bacterium. GTDB lineage: Bacteria > Pseudomonadota > Gammaproteobacteria > Burkholderiales > Thiobacillaceae > UBA6918. The sequence continues at coordinate 10,563 of JAYUCZ010000011.1, forward strand.
CGGGGCCTGGTCGGGGCAGGCACTGGGGCAAGCTTCGCCGATTCCAAACATTCGCCCGGTACGCGGGCAAATGCTGTTGTATGCGCCGGGCAGCCATGCGCTTGAGCATATTCTTTATCGCAACGGCCTTTATCTGGTGCCGCGCCGTGACGGGCATTTGCTGGCGGGCAGTACGCTGGAAGATGCTGGGTTTGACGCGAGCACCACGCCGGATGCGCTGGCGCGTTTGCACGAATCCGCTTGCGGGCTGTTGCCCGGTTTGCGCGATCACGCGCCCATCAAGTCTTGGTCGGGGCTGCGCCCCGGTAGCCCGGACAACGTGCCGCTGATCGACCGCCACCCGGATTTTGATAATGTGTGGATACACACCGGACATTTTCGCTACGGCGTGACGATGACCCCGGCCAGTAGCCGCTTGCTGGTGGAGTTGATGACGGGTGATGCACCTTTTGTCGATCCTGCACCGTATTCCTGGCAGGCGGCGCTGGCGCGGGATTGGCGGTGCTAAAATCACCCAAGCAAACGCTGACTTATTCAAAACCCGTCATTGCGAGCCGCTTTGAATTTAAAGCAGCGAAGCAATCCAGAGATCGTTGGTATTGCCGACATTCTGGATTGCCGCGCTACGCTCGCAATGACGCAAGTTGAGTTAATCAGTGTTTACCTTCGCTAACAACTCAGCAACAGGATACAAACATGGAACAAGCAGCACTCACCCGGCTTAGTGAAGCAGAATATCTGGGTGGCGAAGGTGCCAGCCAGATCCGCCACGAGTATGTAGCGGGCGAAGTGTTTGCCATGGCGGGCGGCAGCAAGGCGCACAATATTATTTCCGGCAATCTGTTCTCGCTGTTGCGCAACGCGCTGCGCGGCGGCGGTTACCAAACCTTTATCGCCGATATGCGCGTGCATGTCGCCGCGCAATCCTGTTATTACTACCCGGATGTGGTGGTGACGTGCGCGGCCAGCGATTTTTCCAAAGATGCGCCAAAAGACCGCATTGCATCGCCCTGTTTGATTATCGAGGTGCTGTCGCCAACCACCGAGGCCATTGACCGGCGCGAAAAAATGCTGGCTTACCGTCATCTGGAAAGTCTGCGCGAGTACGTGCTGGTCGATCAGGAGCGGCGCTGGGTGGAGGTGTACCGGCGCACCGGGGCTGGCTGGATAGCGGATTTATATTCACCGGAAGATACCGTGACACTCAACCCCGGCGGGCTTGACCCTGCCGCGCCAGGCATCGCCCGGCTGAGTTTTGATATGGATGAATTGTACGAAGGCAGCGATGTTGCCAAAGACAAGCTGTCCGAGATCACCTGAAAGGAGTTTTTATGTCGCTCTCTCAAGCCCATTTTGCCGTCAGCGAAGCTGATTATCTGGCTTTGGAAGAAAACGCCCCCGACAAGCACGAACTGGTAATGGGCGAAATCTACGCCATGGCCGGTGCGAGCGAGCGGCATAACCGCATCACGCTCAACATCGCCTTTCATTTACGCAGCGCCACACGCGGCAAGCCCTGCCGGGCTTTTATGGCCGACATGAAGCTGCGGCTGTCGGCTTCGGCCAGCTACTACTATCCCGATGCCATGCTGGTGTGCGACCCGGACGACGATCACCCGCTCTACAAACAAGCGCCTTGCCTGATCGCCGAGGTGTTGTCGCCCGCCACCGCCAGCATCGACCTGCGCGAAAAGTGGGCGGCTTATCGCAACCTGCCCAGCCTGCGCTATTACCTGCTGGTTGATTCGGAACGGCTTTGGGTCAAGGTGTTTTTTCGCGATGAGCATGATGCCTGGTTTGAGCAGGAGCTATCCACTGATGACCGCATCGACGTGGCCTGTCACGGCACAAAACTGATGCTGACGCTGGACGATTTGTATGAAGACACGGGGCTGCTGATTGTCTGAGTTTTATTGTCGCGATGGCATGGGTCGCCAGTGCTGAGCATTTGGCTGTTTACCGACGGCAAGCGCGGGCATGAAAACCAGTCTCTGGGGCTGGCCGAGGCGCTGGCACGCTTAACCGAATGCCGAATTGAAACCGTGCCTGTGGTGCGTGGCTGGCCGCACATATTTAACTGGCTGACGGGGCGTTTTCCTGCTGGAAATAATTTATCCAAACCGGATTTGATACTGGGCGCAGGCCACGCTACCCACTGGCCGATGCTGGCAGCGCGACGGGCGCATGGCGGAAAAATTGCGCTGCTGATGAGGCCCTCACTGCCATTAGCGTGGTTTGACTGGGTGTTGATGCCGGAACATGATTTGGCATCACAAACCCCCCCCAGCCCCCCTTTATCAAGGGGGGGACAACCTGTTTACCCCCTTGATAAAGGGGGTGGCGAGCGAAGCGAACCGGGGGATTTAAGTCTTGTCAACAAACCATGCAAAAAGGGAACAGTTTTCCACACCACAGGCCCACTCAACCGTATCCAGCCCTCTGCAAACAAAAACGAACAGACCGGCTTAATGCTGGTTGGCGGCCCCTCCAAGGAATACGGCTGGTCTGAGACCGCCTTGCTCAAACAAATCCACCTGGTTGCCCTGCACCATGCAGATATTCAATGGCAACTGACGACTTCGCGGCGCACGCCCACCAGCTTTTTGCATAATCTGGCGCGGCTAAATTTGC
>JAYUCZ010000012.1:0-5696 GCA_043740065.1 Thiobacillaceae bacterium
GGCTGTTATGTTTTTAAAGAACAGTTTCAAATCACTTCATCCAACACTTTCGTGCCAAACACAGCGCTTCGAAGAGGTGCGCATTCTACAGAACTACTCAAATGCGTCAACAAGTTTTATTTCAAAAATCAAACTTGTTTATATATCTTGTTTGGTTGCGGGGGCAGGATTTGAACCTACGACCTTCGGGTTATGAGCCCGACGAGCTACCGGACTGCTCCACCCCGCGTCCGAATAAGCGAGACTATAGCAAGTATTTCCGGATTGTGTCAATAAAACCCTGCCTTTTCCTATTGCCGCACCCAGCCACAACCTGAATAATCAGGTCAATTTTTCGACCGCACACCATGAATATCCCTGCTTTCAGCCGATCCAGATTGCCGCGCATTGTGTTTCGTCGCGGCGTACGCAACCAGCTTCCAGAAATGCTGAAAGGCTACGGTCAACATATCCTCTTTGTAATTGGTACTCGACACGTTCAATCTAGCTCATATTGGACGGAAATCCTGACTGGGCTGCATTCAGCCGACCTTTCCTGGGCGGTGGTTGAGGTGGCCGGAGAACCTTCGCCCGAGCTGATTGACAATACTGTACGTCGTTTTCAAGGCGCGCAGATAGATGCAGTTGTTGGCTTGGGAGGCGTTAGTGCAATGGATGCGGCCAAGGCGATTGCCGGTTTGTTAAAGCCCGGCAACTCGGTCATGGATCATCTGGAAGGCGTTGGGTCGGAGTTGCCTTACCAAGGCTTGGCAACACCATTTATTGCTATTCCCAACACAGCGGGAACAGGCTCCGAAGCCACCAAAAACTCAGTTTTATCCGTACATGGCGCGGAAGGTTTCAAGAAATCTTTCCGCGACGAGAAACTGGTCGCGGAAATCGCGCTGATTGACCCGGAGTTACTTTCCACCTGTCCGCCGCAAATCATTGCGGCAAATGGGATGGACGCTTTCACGCAGCTGCTTGAATCCTATGTGTCCAGTAAAGCCAACCGGTTTACCGATGCGCTGGCCTGGTCTGGCATGAAGGCGGTGCGTGACAGCCTGCTCATCTGGTACCACAACGGCGAAAGCGAACACGAAGCTCAGGCCGGCATGGCCTACGCTGCCTTGATGTCCGGGATCACATTGGCGCAAGTCGGGCTGGGCTCTGTGCATGGATTGGCCTCGCCTTTGGGGGCATTTTTCCCGATCCCACACGGCGTGGTTTGCGGCACGCTGCTTGCTGAAGCCACTTCTGTCAATATTCGCGCTTTAGCCGAGCGAAGCGACCAGAAATTATTGCTGAAATACGCCCAGGTGGGCCGTATGCTTGCGCGCAACATCCATCTTGCTGACGCGGAAGCGCTGGAAGCGCTCATCAACATCCTGAGCGGCTGGGTGGAAGAAATGCGTCTGCCGCGTTTATCGCAATTCGGCATCAGTCCATCCGACATCCCGCGCATTGTTGCCCACAGCCGGGGCAGCAGCATGAAAACCAACCCTGTTGTGCTGACCGACGCGGAAATCGCAGAAATTTTGTCGAAGCGCCTCTAATAAACGCACACATATAAGCCAAACTCCTGGTAGTTATTTCCTTGCCGCTTCCTATAGTGAGACCAGACAGCGGAGGCAAGCAATATGGGCAAGCAAATCATTTCCGGAACACCTGCCGAACACGAGCACGCGCACGTCATTGAGCGCCCGGATGGGTTTTACTGGCTGGATGATGAAACCAACAAGGAATGCGGCCCGTTTCCCAGCGTAGTCGCAGCAATGGAGGATATGGAATATAACGCTGACAGCGATTACGAACCCGCAGAATCGCTACTTGAAGCGGAAGGCGAAATCGGCATTTCAGACTGGATTGATCCTGACACCGGCCTGCCCGCCGAGGAGTCTTTTACGCACTTGAACGATTGATGCTTTTGGAATTTGTTCAGGCGGGTTAAAGCTGCCGTGCGGGTAGACCGTTTTCATACCATGCTTTACTTCGATTGACGATCTTCACCACCAGCAACATCACTGGCACTTCGATCAGTACGCCCACCACGGTTGCCAGCGCCGCACCTGACTGAAAGCCGAACAGTGCAATCGCCGCCGCTACCGCCAACTCGAAAAAATTGGACGCGCCAATCAGCGCCGAGGGACTGGCCACGCTGTGCTTCTCGCCCACTTTGCGGTTCAGCCAATAAGCCAGCGCCGAATTAAAGAACACCTGAATCAGGATTGGCACAGCCAGCAACGCAATGATGAGCGGCTGCCGGATAATCGCCTCACCCTGAAAAGCGAACAGCAGCACCAACGTGGTGAGCAGTGCCAGGATGGAAGCATGGCCAAGCTGCCCCATGACTGCGTCAAACGCCACCTGACCGCGCTTTAGCAACTGCTTGCGCCAGAGTTGCGCCAAGATCACCGGGATGACGATGTACAACACCACCGAGATAAACAACGTATCCCATGGCACCACAATGGCCGACAGCCCAAGTAACAGGCCGACAATAGGCGCAAAAGCGAAGATCATGATGGCATCATTCAGCGCCACCTGCGACAAAGTGAAATAGGGGTCGCCGCCGGTCAGTCGGCTCCACACGAACACCATCGCGGTACAGGGTGCGGCCGCTAACAGAATCAACCCGGCGACATAGCTATCAAGTTGTTCCGCTGGCAGATACGGCGCGAACACATGGCGAATAAAAATCCACGCCAGCAGCGCCATCGAAAACGGTTTCACCGCCCAGTTAACGAACAGCGTGATGCCGATGCCTTTCCAATGCGACTTCACTTGATGCAAGGCGCCGAAGTCAATCTTCATCAGCATCGGGATGATCATGATCCAGATCAGCAGGCCGACCGGAAGGTTGACTTGCGCCACCTCCATGCGCCCCAGAGCCTGGAATGGCGCGGGCAGAAATTTCCCCAGCAGTACACCCGCAACAATGCACAGCGTCACCCACAGTGTGAGCCAGCGCTCGAACACACTCATCGGCGCAATGTTTTTCATTCCGGCAGCGTGTTTTGCCGTGACTTCACACTGCGCACTCATAAACCAAGTTCTTTTTTAACCGCAGCAACCAGCCGGGAGCGAATATCGTCCCGTACCTGGATGAATGACTCCAATGGCTCGCCATGCGGATCATGAAATGGCAAATGGATGGACTTCACAGGCCGTGGAAATATCGGGCAGGACTCTTTGGCGTTGTCACACACCGTTACTACCAGGTCGATGGACTCGTGCATGACGGCATCCACATCCTTGGGGTAAAGGCCGTCGGTGGGCAAGCCTGCCTGTTTGAGGGCGGCGATTGCGCCATCTGCCACGTTGGGTTGCGGGCGGGTTCCGGCAGACAGCGCCCTCACCTCCCCGGCCAGATCGTAATTGAGCAGCACTTCCGCCATTTGCGAGCGGCAGGAATTGCCGGTGCATAAAACCAGAACGGTTTTTTCTGACATGCTTTTTTCCATTACTTTTCGTGCGACATATTTTGTTGCAGTTGCGCGAACGGAACTTGAACTGGTTGGGCTTGACTCAATGCGGGCGCGCAGCAAGCACTGCCCTCCGCCGCCCTCTCGCCAAACACCGGCACACGACCCAAGGTGTGGAAACTTTCCCAGGCTATTCCTGCCGGATCAACCGTCCAGTATTTATCGGACTCGGCATAGCAGCACGCTGTGCCCTTTTGCGCTACAACCGGACCTTGGGTTGCTTCCAGTCTTCGGTGCAGCATTTCCAGCTCTGCTTCGCTGTCGGCCTGAAAGCCGAGGTGATCCAAGCCATTCTTTTCAGATCGCGTCGAAATGGCGAAATTGAGTCGCGGCTCTTCCAGCATCCACTTCGCGTAATCGGATTCGATCACGGCGGGTTTTGCGTCAAATAAACCGGAATAAAACCTGATGGATGCGTTCAGGTCTGTTACCCCCACATGCACATGGAATCTTTTCATGCGTTTTCTCTTTTTGGTTTGCACGCGCCAATGGGCGAACACGCCTCGCCTTGACAGCAGTTTTCGGTGAGATATGCCAATAACGCATTCATGGCATCGTAGTCGGCGCGGTAATAAATAAACCGGCTTTCCTGTCGGCTGGTAATCAGCCCCGCGTGCGCCAGTTCTTTCAAATGAAAAGACAAGGTGGCTGGGGGTATCTGAATAGTCTGGTTGATTTGCCCGACCGGCAAGCCAGCGCTGCCGGCCTGGACAAGCAAACGAAAAACTCCCAAGCGCGTTTCATGCGCAAGCGATGACAGGGCGCGGGTGGCAGTTAATATTTCCATACTTCGAATAATATCGAATCAATTAGCAAAGTCAATGCCCGCAAGTGTCGCGACCCGGGAATAACGGAACAAATGAAAGCGATGGATTTTTTTGCCAGGCTAGGCGCAGACCCGCAGGCATATTCGATATCTGGCAAGAGGCTGCAACAACGCCTGGCGAAAAAAGACACGGTTTCATGTTTCGTTATTTCCGGGTCACGACACTAACGCAAGGACACGCGTTTTACTCAACCGGTTTGGGCTGAATAAAATGTTCCCGGTAATACTTCATTTCTTCAATGGATTCGTAAATGTCGGCCAGTGCTTCGTGTTTGCTGGCTTTTTTGAAGCCCTCCGCCAGACCCGGTCGCCAACGCTTGGCCAGTTCCTTGAGCGTGCTGACATCCAGATTGCGGTAATGAAAATACGCTTCCAGCTTGGGCATGTGACGCGCCAGAAAGCGGCGATCCTGGCAAATTGAATTGCCGCACATGGGCGAAATGCGTTCGCCTACGTGCTGCTTGATGAAGGCCAGCATCTGCACCTCCACTTCGTCTTCTGACAGGACCGATGTTTTAACACGGTCAATCAGGCCGGATTTTCCATGTGTGCCTTTGTTCCAGTTATCCATGCCATCCAGCACCGCATCGGGTTGATGCACCACCAGCACCAGGCTCTCGGCCAGTACATTCAGGTCGGCATCCGTTACCACGATCGCGACCTCCAGAACTTTGTCGGTATCTGGCTGCAAGCCGGACATTTCCATATCTATCCACAGCAGGTTCAAGGCGTTTTTGGCCATATTCATTCCGTCCGAAAACCCGTATTGTCGCAGTGGTAGAGGATTTTCGAAACTGCGCCATAATGAGCGTTGTGAAAACCGTGCATCAGGAGGTCTCCATGAAATTTTCAGCCGCGATTCTTTTTCTGTTATTCGCCACCCCGCTTAGCGCTGCCCCATTCGACAAGGGCGACCCCAAGGCGGGTAAAACACTGCATGACAAAAGTTGCGTTGCCTGCCACGGCACGCAAGTTTACTCACGCAAGGATCACAAAGCGAAAAGCCCGGCGCAATTGGCCGCGAGGATTTCCGGCTGCAATGCAAACACGGGGGCGGGCTGGTTCCCCGAGGAAGAGCAGCACGTTGGCGCTTACCTGAACCAGACTTTCTACCATTTCAAATAATTTACGCCATAAACAAAAACAACCTTGCCCAAAAACAACCATGTCCGACATTGCACAAGACCTGACCAGAAAAAAATGCGCGCCCTGTGAAGGTGGCGTTGATCCCATGACCGAATCCCAGATCAGTCCGATGCTTAAAGGTCTGTCGGGCTGGGCGCGTGACGGGGTCAAGATTTTCCGCGAATACCAATTCAAGGATCACTATCAAACCCAGGCTTTTACCAATGCGGTGATGTGGGTTTCGCACCGCGAAGACCACCATCCCTATCTGGTGGTGGGCT
>JAYUCZ010000013.1:0-5694 GCA_043740065.1 Thiobacillaceae bacterium
GACGGTCGGGATATTGCACGCGACATCAAAACCCGCATGTGGCCCTCGCTGGCGATTGCCTTGCCGGTGTTTGTATTTGGCTTGTTGGCCAATATTACCGTCGCCTTGCTGATGATTTTTTATCGGGGCACGCGGCTGGAATATGTGGGTGTGATCGGCCTGATTGCGCTGATGTCGATTTCCGGCTTGTTCTACATCATCGCCGGGCAATATTTCATTGCCAAGCTGTGGCAATGGCTACCGATTTCCGGCTTTGGTGACGGCATCGACGCATTCAAGTTCATCTTGCTGCCGGTGCTGGTGTCGGTGGCATCCGGCATCGGTAGCGGCGCACGCTGGTATCGCACTATTTTTCTGGAAGAAATAAACAAGGATTATGTGCGCACCGCCCGCGCCAAAGGCTTGTCGGAAATGCGCGTGCTGTTCCGGCATGTACTCAAGAACGGCATGATTCCGATCCTGACCGGCGCGGTGGTGGTGCTGCCTCTGCTGTTTACCGGCAGTCTCGTCACCGAATCGTTTTTCGGCATCCCGGGTCTTGGCAGCTATACCATCGATGCCATTCGTGCGCAGGATTTTGCCATCGTGCAAAGTATGGTGTTTCTGGGATCGGCACTCTACATTTTTGGCCTGCTGCTGACTGATTTGTCTTACACGCTGGTTGATCCACGGGTGAAGCTGTCATGAGCATCCAGCCGCTGTTTCTTTGGACAGATGTGTTGATCTGGCTGCTGGTGCTGGCCAGCGCCGGGTTTGCCTTCAACATCCTGCGCACGCCGTCGCTAAGAGCATCCTGGCACGGCGTGCTGGCCAGGCCGATGGGCATGGCATCGCTGGTAGTGCTGGGCACATTCATCCTGATTGGTTTGCTGGACAGCCTGCATTTCCGCGAGAAGCTGGATAACGGCCAATATACTGTGGAGGTGCGCAGTGTGCTGGATCGCACGCTAGGCACGTTGAACTCTCGCACCGAGCGCACTTATTCCGCGCCGCTGGCAACCCACGCCCAAGCCAAGGAAACCACCGAAAACCCCGACGGGCTACAGGTGCGCGAATATCCGCGCTTGCGGTTTGGCGGCGCACATCTTGCTGAACCCGCCAACGATTATGCGAGCGACATCATCAAGCGTTTACTTGGCGGCTTGTTGGCAGGTGTACTGCTGGCATTGTTGTTTGCGGGTTTGCTGGCGGCTGCTCTGACGATGTTGTGGCGCTGTAGTCTTTGGCACACGCTCAAAAAAATAAGCCGACCGGGCAGGGGAGAGATTGCTTGGCGTAGCATGATATTAACCGTGACGGCGCTGTGCCTGATGGCAGGCGCGGTGGTTGCGCTTGCGGGTAGCTACCATGTTCTTGGGACCGACAAGGTCGGCCAGGATGTTTTGTACCAAAGCCTGAAAAGCATCCGCACCGGGCTGGTCATCGGTACATTGACGACCCTGGTCACGCTGCCCGTTGCGATACTCCTGGGCTTGCTGGCGGGGTATTTCCGTGGCTGGGTCGATGATGTCATTCAATACATTTACACCACGCTCAATTCCATTCCCTGGGTGTTATTGGTGGCGGCTGCGGTGTTGATCGTGCAAGTGTTTATCGAGCAGAACGAAAGCAGCTTTTCATCCACCGCCGAGCGTGCCGATGCGCGTTTGCTGGCGCTATGCGTGATTATCGGTCTGACCGGCTGGACTGGCCTGGCGCGATTGATACGCGCCGAAACCTTGAAACTGCGCGAACTGGATTACGTGACGGCGGCGCGGGCTTTCGGCGTGTCCAATTTCAGGATTCTGACGCGGCACATTTTGCCCAACGTGCAGCACCTGATTCTGATTTCCGTAGTGATGGATTTCTCCGGTCTGGTGCTGGCCGAGGCGATTTTGTCCTATGTTGGTGTGGGTGTCGATCCGGCGATGAATAGCTGGGGCAACATGATTAACGCCGCACGTCTGGAACTCGCCCGCGAGCCGGTGGTGTGGTGGCCGCTGGCGGCGGCGTTCTGCTTCATGTTCGCGCTGGTGCTGGCAGCCAACCTGTTTGCCGATGTGGTACGCGATGCATTTGACCCGCGCAGCGGGAGCAACCAGCCATGAACCTGCTTCAAGTTGAAAATTTGGTTGTCAAAATCGGCGATGTCACGCCGGTGGATGGCATCAGCTTCAGCATCAATGCAGGCGAAACCCTTGCGCTGCTGGGTGAGTCCGGCTGCGGAAAATCCATGACCGCGCTGGCGCTGATGCGCTTGTTGCCACAGGGTGGAAGGCTCTTTGGCGGGCAGATCCATTTTGATGGCAAGCTGCTTAACGCGCTACCCGAGTCGCACATGCGCACGCTGCGCGGCAGCGGCATGGCAATGATTTTCCAGGAGCCGCAAACCTCGCTTAATCCGGTGATGACGATCGGCGAGCAGATTGCCGAGGCGTTGCCTGCCAACCTGTCGCGCACAGAAAAACTGTCCGAAACATTAAAGCTGCTGGACGAAGTTGGCATTCCCGATCCCGTGCAGCGCGTACACAGTTACCCGTTTGAATTGTCGGGCGGGCAAAAACAGCGCGTCATGATCGCCCAGGCGCTGGCTGGAAAACCCAAACTGCTCATTGCCGACGAACCCACCACCGCGCTGGACGTGAGCCTGCAAGCGCAAATCCTCGAACTGATCAAACGGCTGGCGCGGGAGCGCAGTATGGGTCTGCTGCTGATTACCCACGACCTTGGCGTGGCACGCAGCATGGCCGACAAAATCGGCATCATGTACGCCGGGCAATTGGTGGAAACATTTTCTACCGAGCAAGAAACGGGCGCTTTTCACCCGTATACGCAAAAACTGCTGGAAGCCGTGCCCAGCCTGCAACGCGCCGGAAAAAGACTAGCCGCGATTGCGGGGCGCGTGCCACCGCTCAACCAGATATTCAGCGGCTGCCGGTTTGCCGATCGTTGCGAGCATGCACACGCAGCCTGCATGCTATCCCCTCCGCAATGGACGGCGCTGAGCGAGCAGCACGCGGTGCGCTGTTACCTGGCCAATCAGGCAGATGTGCGGCAAGCGACAGCAACCGAACCGGCGACGCTGTCGCCCGCCGTCCAATACGCCCCGCAGTCAGTGTTATGCGTGCGTGACCTGAGCGTAACTTTTACCCAGCGTACCGGGCAATGGTTTGGCAAACGGATTATTCACGCCGTTGATGGCATCAGTTTTGATCTTGCCGCTGGCGAAACCCTGGCGCTGGTTGGCGAATCCGGTTGCGGAAAAACTACCGCTGCCAAAGCCATCCTGGGGCTGACCCCGGTTGCGGGTGGCGCGGTGATGCTGGGCGGCCACAACGTCGCGGGTCTTCCTGAAAGACAGTTCAGACCCTACCGCAAACTGGCGCAAATCGTCTTCCAGGATCCCTACAGTTCACTCAACCCCAGAATGCGGGTGGGTGATATTTTGGCTGAAGGGCTGTCTTCGCTCGGCTTGGGAAAAGAACTCCCCACAGAATCCACCATTGCCGCACTGCTGGAAAAAGTCGGGCTTAACCCGGATGCCGCAAGCAAATACCCGCACGAGTTTTCCGGTGGCCAACGCCAGCGCATCGCCATCGCCCGCGCATTGGCCGTCAAACCAAAAATCCTCATTTGCGACGAACCTACCTCCGCGCTGGATGTATCAGTGCAGGCGCAAATACTGAATCTATTGGCCGACTTGCAGCGCGAAGAAGGGCTGGCTCTGCTGTTTATTACCCACAACCTGGCAGCCGTGGGCTACCTGGCACACCGGGTGGCCGTTATGCGCGGCGGGAAGATAGTCGAGACGGGTAAAACGGAAGATATTTTGAATTGCCCGCAACACGCCTATACGCAGGAGATGTTGGCGGCGGTGCTGTAACTACATTCCCAGATTGAAAATCTCTTTGTACCCGCAAGGGGTAGGCCGGATTCGTAAAGCCGCTAAAGCGGCAACGACTCCGCTCTTGGCTACGCCTTATTTTGTTCAGTATTAGCTTCGCTTAACTGTCAGTTTTCTACCTGTCTGCACATTTACACCAGGCAGTTTGTTCCAGGCTTTGATCTCGGCGACAGAGACATCGAAGCGGTTGGCGATGGAGTAGAGGGTATCGCCGCGTTTGACGGTATAGCGGGTAGCGGCAGTTGCCTTGGTTTTGCTGGTTTTAGCAGGTGGGTAAGAGGCTAGCTTGATGCTGGTTTCACCGCGCTGAGCTAGTCTGACACCGGTTTCACCGTGCTGAGTTAATTTGATGCCGGTTTCACCGCGCACGGCGGGGCGCACAACCAGGCGCTGACCGGCTTTCAGTTTGGTGGTTTTAAGTTTGTTCCAGCGTTTGAGGTTAGCCACGCTGACACCGAATTTCTTGGCGACCGCGATGAGCTGACCGCCGTGTTTGACGGTGTAATACTGGGTTGGCTTGCCTGAGTCAGACACTTCGTTGGCATCTGCGGCGGCTTCCTGCCAGCTCGCGGCGGATAGCTCCGGGGTTTCGTTCCCGGTAATGGGGGCGAGGATGACTTGATCCTTGATGAGCCGCCCTTGTTTCAGGTGTAACTGGTTATGTTCGGAGATGCGCTCGGGGGTGGTGTCGAGTTGTTTGGCGATTTCGGCCAGCGTCATGCCTTTTTTGGCGGTAACCGGTAGCCAGCTATCCCATTCGCCTTTATCCAGGTTGGTCTGGAAAATCTCGGCGTGGGTAACGGGCACCAGCACGGAAACGGCGCTGGTGGTTTTGATGAGCTTGCGCGGGTAGGCCGGATTAAGCGAGGTGAACTCTTCCACGGTCAGCCCGGCCAGACGTGCCGCAGAGCGGACATCAATCGAGCCCGCGTTCATCGCCACCTGGGTGAAATACGGTTGGTTGGGGATGTCGGTAAGCTCCACGCCAAATTTTTCCGGCTCCAGCACCAGCTTCTTGATGGCCATGAGCTTGGGCACGTAATGCCGGGTTTCGGACGGCAGGCTGATGCTGAGGTAATCGCCCGGCAGACCTTGGGCAAGGTTCTTTTTGATGGCGCGGGACACGCAGCCTTCGCCGCAATTGTAGGCGGCCAGCGCCAGCTCCCAGGAGCCAAAATCGTTGTGCAGTTTTTGCAGATAATCCAGCGCGGCCTGGGTGGCGGCGGTCACATCGCGACGACCGTCATACCAGTGATCCTGTTGCAGGCCGTAGTGTTTGCCGGTGGACGGAATGAACTGCCAAATACCGGCGGCTTTGGCGGTCGAATAGGCTTGAGGATTGAAGGCGCTTTCAATCATGGGCAGCAGAGCGATTTCCATCGGCATGCCGCGTGCTTCGACTTCATCAACAATATGAAACAGGTAGCGGCGCGAACGATCCAGCATGCGCGACACGTATTCCGGACGCTTTGCATACCAGTTAGCGTGGGTCTGGATCAGCGGGGAGTCCAGCGGTTCCAGCTTTAGCCCGGAGCGGATTCTGTCCCAAAGGTTAGCCGTGGCTTCTGGCGTTGGCGACGGGGCAGCGTAGTAGGGGTAAACGGGCGCAGTATTGAGCGCAAGGCTGGTGTTGCCGCTAGGCTGGCTAGCCGTGTTGTTTTCAGCGGCGTTTGCCGCCAGCTGGATTTTTGTGGCGTTTGCCGCCAGTGGAGCCAGAAGACCCAGGCAGACACAAATGGATGCTGTTGGTAAAAAACGCAAAACCAGACCCTCCGTAAAACAACTCGACAAGGGCGGATGCTAAGCGGATC
>JAYUCZ010000014.1:0-5655 GCA_043740065.1 Thiobacillaceae bacterium
CCGCATCATGTGGTGCATTATCTACAAGCACTGGCAGGGGATTTTCACGCCTGGTACAACGCCGAGAAATTTTTGGTGGAAGAACTCGCCACCCAGCAAGCGCGGCTGGCGCTGGCAGAGGCCACCCGTACTGTACTGGCTAACGGATTGGCTTTGTTGGGCGTGGATGCCCCGGAGAAAATGTAATGGCCGCGCAGAATCAAAAAAACCCGGATCAAAAAGATCGCGGCCAAAAAAACCCTTTTCTAAGCGGCTTTCTGCTTGGCCTGTTTGCCGGGCTGGGTCTGGCGGTGGCGGTTGCACTTTTGATTACGCGCAGCAATCCCTTTGTGGACAACAGCACGCAAAATAATGCGCAGACCACCGGCAAGAACGAGATACCTGTAGATGCGCCAAGATACGAATTCAATCCATCTCCAGCCGACGAACAGACCACGCCAGCCATGCCGGAGCGCATCGGCTATTTTCTTCAGGCGGGCGCATTCACCAAGGCGGCCGATGCGGATCAAATGAAGGCCAGACTGGCCTTGCTTGGTTTTGAAGCGCAGGTGGCTACAGCCAGCGGCGAAACCCCATTAAGCAAGGTTCAAATCGGCCCTTACAAGGCGCTCGACGAACTAAATACCGCACGTGCGCGTCTCACGCAAAACGGCATTGACACCATTCTGATTAAAATCCCCCCACAAACACAGGAGAAACCATGAAGCAGACTCGACCCATGCGCGCAATGCTGGCGTTATTTACAGGCTTGCTGATGTTCGGCCACGCTCTGGCCGCCGGAATGGCCGGCGACCCGGCGGAAGAAGGCAAGGAATTCAAACGCCTCGCCACGCCCTTGGCAGTCGAAACCGGCAAAAAAATCGAGGTGCTGGAGTTTTTCTGGTATCGCTGCCCGCATTGCAGCCAACTGGAACCCGCGCTGACCGCCTGGGCCAAAAAACAGCCCGCCGATGTCGTGCTGCGCACCGTGCCCGCAGTGTTCAACGACAACTGGCTGCCCGGCGCAAAAATCCACGCTACGCTAATGGAAATGGGCGTGCTGGAAAAAATGCACGCCAAGGTGTTCGAGGCTTACCACAAGGACAACCTCAACCTGAATGATGAAACGGTGTTGATGACCTGGGTGAAAAAACAGGGGCTGGACGAAGCAAAATTTCGCGCCATCTATTCCGCCTTCTCGACCCAAACCCAGGTCATGAAAGGTGCGCAAGCCGCCCGCAGCGCCGGGATCAGCGGCGTACCGGCGCTGATCGTGGACGGGAAATACCTCACTTCCGTCTCGCAAACCCTGACCGAAGAACGCCTGTTCGAAGTGCTGGATCAACTCGTTTTGCGCGCCCGCAAAGAACGCGGCGGCAAGTCTGCGAAAAAACCTGCCCCCGCAAAAACATCAACGGCAAACAAACCTGCCGCCAAGCCGGTTGCCGATGCCAAATAAGCAGGTCGTCTTTATCACTGGCGCATCCGGTGGTTTAGGCGCGGCGCTGGTGAAATATTACGGCCAGCAAGGCGCAGTGCTTGGGCTGTGTGGCAGACGTGCGGACGCACTCGAAAAAGTAGCGGACGGCCTGAACGCCCATTGCTACGTGGCCGATGTGCGCGATGCCCACGCCATGCAAAGCGCCGCGCAGGATTTTATCGCCTGCGCAGGCGTACCGGACATCGTCATCGCCTGTGCCGGTATTTCAGTCGGCGCACTCACCGAAGAAGCGGACGACTTGCCGGTTTTTCAGGCAGTGATGGATGCCAATGTGATGGGGTTGGTGCATACTTTTCAGCCCTTTATTGCGCCGATGAAAGCGCGTGGCTGCGGTGCAGAGAGCGGCAATCAAAGCAGCGGCGTGCTGTGCGGCATTAGCAGTGTGGCGGGGGTGCGCGGATTGCCCGGCGGCAGCGCCTACTCCGCATCCAAAGCCGCCACTCGCGTGTATCTCGAATCGCTACGGCTGGAGCTAAAATCCTCTGGAATTCATGTCGTCACGGTTGCACCCGGCTACATCGCTACGCCCATGACCGCAGTTAACCCCTATCCCATGCCGTTCAAAATGAGCGCAGAGAGCGCCGCCAGCAAGGTGGCTCGCGCCATCCGCAAACGCAGCCGCCATGTCACCATCCCCTGGCAAATGGCGATTGTTGCGTTTTTGCTGCAAGCATTACCCCGCTCCATCTACGACCGCCTGTTTGAAAAAGCCCCCCGAAAGCCGCGTGGATTAAAGACCTAAAATGATATTCGTACTGGCTTCCAGACCTCATCCGTACTACAATTAAAGCACTTATTCCCTTTCCAGATTGAAAAGATCACGAAGGCGAGCCGCAGACAATGCTGCTGCACGGCAAGGCGAGAGCGTGGTTGTTGACGCTTCAGCGTCTTTACAACCACGGCCTACCCGTTGCGGGTGAGCCGACAAAGAGATTTTCAATCTGGAAATGGAATTGCCGCCCTCTACAATTCATCGGACTAAACAATGCCAACTGAAAACACCCTGCATAAAATGTTGAGTATCGTCGTCGTGGACGACCATCCTCTGTTGCGAATGGGTGTGGCCAGCTCCATCGACCAGGCCAGCGACATGCATCTGCATGCACAGTTTGCCAACGCAGCGGAACTGAAAGCCTGGCTCATCAAAGGCGACAAGGCCGATGTCGTCTTGCTGGATCGTTCGCTACCCGATGCCGATGGCTTAGACCTGGTCTCCGATATTCATGACGCAGGCATGAAGGTCATCATGCTGACCATTGAAGATGCCGAAGAAGAAATCTCCGATGCCATCAGCGCAGGCGTGGACGGCTATGTGGTGAAAAGCAGCGAACCCGGCCATGTGCTCTCCGCCATTCGCAGCGTATGTGCCGGACAAAGCAGCTTCCCGCTCAACATCATGCAAAGCATGGCACGCGGCGATCTGCCGCATCATGCGCTGGATGTGCTGACCAAGCGGGAAATGGAAATCGTCGAGTTTGTGAAGCAGGGCTTGAGCAACAAGATCATCGCCTACAACCTCAAGCTATCAGAAAACACCGTGCGCAATCACCTGCGCAATATTATGGAAAAGCTCAACTTGAGAAACCGCGTGCAGGTCGCCACCCTGGCGTTAAAGGAAGATATGCGGCGGCGTTAGTTTTGCAGCAAGCCAAATAAAAAAGCGCCCGCAGGCGCTTTTTTATTTCAGCCAGAAGAGCTTTAACCACCGATATTGCCACAGGAAGGTGCCGTCCCAAAAACCACTGATGAAACGCTGAAATTAAAGGCATCTTGAGGCGCTGAACTACAGCTACTGCCGCCGTGAGTATTCGCTTCGATAATCAACGCCGCTGCGCCCAAGGTCACACCACCAACTATCCACCATACGGTTTCTTCCACACCCGCTTTCATGATGGCGGGGGTTGCCATGTTCACGCCGCGCACATACACGCCTTGCATCCCGGTCGCGTTAAAGCGGAAGTCCACCACTGGCGCACGGGTCGCGGTGCTAAAAGAGGAAACCAGATTACCGCCGTTATCGCGCACCACTTGATCCATGCGGAAACCAAAAGCCTGTTGTTCCTTGCCGGTTTTAGTCACGCCCAGCGGGATTTCCCAGTAGGCGGTAGCGGAGGGTTCCCCGAGAGGTTTTGTGATGATTGCGGATTATGTTCCGCCCCGCTTTTCGGGGCAAGTTTATGGGTTGGAAACCACGCACCGCGCCAGAAGCCGTGGTTTACCCACAGCAGCAGTTGGTTATTCCACCGTCACCGATTTGGCCAGGTTGCGCGGTTTGTCGACATCCGTGCCTTTTTGCAGGGCGGCGTGATAGGACAGTAGTTGCAGCGGAAGCGTGTGCAATATCGGTGACAGCGGCCCGGCGTGGCTGCCTAGCTGGATGACGTTGATGCCATCGCTTTCGGCAATGTGCGTGTCCAGATCGGCAAACACATACAGCTCGCCGCCGCGTGCGCGAACCTCCTGGAGATTGGACTTGAGTTTGTCGAGTAGCTGGTCGTTGGGCGCGACGGCCACCACCGGCATGTCTTTATCGACCAGCGCCAAGGGGCCGTGTTTGAGTTCGCCCGCCGGGTAGGCTTCGGCGTGGATGTAGGAAATTTCCTTGAGCTTGAGTGCGCCTTCCATGGCGATCGGAAACTGCGTGCCGCGGCCGAGGAACAGGGCGTGCTGTTTGGTGGCGAAGCGCTCGGCGAGTTGTTTGATCTCGGTGTCGAGGGCGAGTGCCGAGGTCACTGCGCTGGGCAGATGTTCGAGCTGCGCGATGCCGCTGGCATAACGCTCCTTGCTCAGCCCATGATGGCGACCGAGTTCCAGTGCCAGCATCAGCAGCGAGGTCAGTTGGGTGACAAAGGCCTTGGTCGATGCGACGCCGATTTCGGGGCCAGCGCGGGTCATCAACGACAATTCAGATTCGCGCACCAGCGATGATTCGGGCACGTTGCAGATGGCGAGTTGGCTGAGATAGCCCAGCCCCTTGGCCATTTTCAATGCAGCCAGCGTGTCCGCGGTTTCGCCGGATTGCGACACGTTGACCAGCAAGGTGTTGGGCATGACCACGATGTCGCGGTAGCGGATGCCGCCGCCGTCCGCGAACGCGTGGTTGCCCTTCACGACGGCGTCGCTTGCCAACACCAGCCGCACGTTGTCGACAGAGTCCCTTCCCCCTCGCACGCTGATTCCGCCGCCGCGGCTGGTCGTGTTCTGCTCAACGTTGACGTTGAACAGCCGCAAGGTGGTCGGCCTCGTACTCGGGTTGTTGACGAGAATGCCGCCACCGTCACCCTGCGTATCGCAGCTGACGATGACGAGATCGGCCAGGCTCACCACACCCTCGCCAATCGTGAACACGCTGCCAGGCAACGGACCTGCGCCGCTGACCGCGGCGCGGCCGCAGTTCGGCGTCGGCGACTGGCAGTTCGCGATTCCGCCTTCGAGGAGCAAGTCCTGCCCAGGACGACATAGTCGCGTGTGGCGGCCTGCCTCATCGAAAGACGAGGCCGGGTCGGACGCCGTTGAAGTATTGGTAGACTGAACTTGGCAACCAAGCCTGCTTCGTAGGCCAACAGTGATGCCAGCGCACGAAGGATCTATTGATCAGAGAATGCGCGCTGCGGCTTTCGCGCAGGTTCGCCGATTGAACAGTGTGCAGAGTCAACTGACATCGGCGGATCTCGCCAAAGGCTTCGACTTCGAAGGGCGGCGGATTCCGTTGGTCAATCCGCAGCGCGGCATTTTCAAGCCCAAGCAGATGCAGCATTTGCTGTCGATCCGCGCGGTGTTTCCAAGGCCGGGCGCGCGGGTGTGGTACGACGATCAACGCCAGGTTCATCGGCAAATCTTCGACAGCGCTGAATGGGTGGACTACGCCTTCATGGGCGATGACCCCAATCATGCTGACAACCGTTGGTTGCGCGAAGCGATGCTGCAGCGAATTCCAATCATCTATTTCATCGGAATCGCGCCCGGTTGTTTTACCGCCGTGGTGCCGGCATTCATTGGCGGTTGGGACGCCGCTACGCTCAAGGCCAAGGTGGGTTTCGGCGAGCCGATCGCTGCGGTTTCCGGTGTGATGGAAGATGCAACATTGGAGCGGCGCTATGCACTCCGCCGCGTGCAACAGCGACTACATCAGGCCTCATTTCGAGAAGCAGTCATCACCGCATACGGTGGCCGCT
>JAYUCZ010000015.1:0-5625 GCA_043740065.1 Thiobacillaceae bacterium
ATGGCGGTGGGCGGTTTGGTGAATATTGAGGCGGTCAAGCACGCCTTTGCGGCGCACAAGCACGACGGCATTGCCGCGATTGTGACCTTTGTCGCCACCATCCTGTTCGCGCCGCATCTGGACAAAGGCATTATGGTCGGCGCGGGGCTGGCGATTGTGCTGTTTTTGCTGCGCACCATGAAGCCGCGCGTGGCGTTGCTGGGCCGTCATGCCGATGGCACGCTGCGTGACATCAAGGTCAACCCCGATTTGCCCACCAGCGAGCACATCATGGCCATGCGCTACGACGGTTCGCTGTATTTCGCCAACGTCTCTTATTTTGAAGACGCGGTGTTAGAAGCGCTGGCCGATCATCCCAAGGCAAAATATGTGCTGATTGTGGGCGACGCGATTAACCAGATTGACGCTTCTGGCGAAGAAGTGGTGCATCACCTGATCGACCGGCTGCAAGCGGCGGGCGTGACCCTGGTGTTTTCTGGTTTGAAAAAACAGGTGCTGGATGTGATGCGCCAAACCGGCTTGTTTGAGGTGATTACCCAGGCGAATATTTTTGCCACCGAAGACCAGGCGATTGCCGCGATTTACGAACGCCTCGGTGACGCGGCGCATGAAGATTTGTTTTGCCCGGTAAAACCGGCTGTGGCCTGAGCGAATTAGACACGTCATGGAAATCAACTCCATCACCAAAAAACTGCTGTTCAACACCATCCGCGTGGATACGGTGTTAGACGATGGCAGCGAAGGCTCGGGCACGGCTTTTATTGTCAGTCACACAGCGGGCAACAGCAGCCAGAATTTTGTCGTCACCAACCGCCATCTGGTCGAGGGCGTGAAGAGTGGCGGCCTGGTGTTTACGCAGAAGAAACACGGCCAGCCCGCTTTTGGCGAACGTTTCCAGATCAACATCAACGACTTCTCGCACGCCTGGTTTTTGCACCCAAACCCCGAGGTGGACATCGCCATCATTCCGATGCGCCCGCTGGAACAGGCGGCACGCGAGCAGGGCGCGGAGCTTTATTACCACGCCATCGACAGCCGCCTGGCACCGGATGCATCCGCTCTGCGCGCGCTGGACGCGCTGGAAGAAGTGGTGTTCGTCGGCTATCCCAGCGGTGTCTGGGATCAGGTCAACCTCATGCCCATCATGCGGCGCGGCACCACCGCCACGCCTATGGCGTTGGATTTTGAAGGGCGGCAAGAGTTCTTGATCGACGCTGCGGTCTATCCCGGCTCCAGCGGCAGTCCAGTGTTCGTCTACCAGCCCGACAACCTGCGCCCCGCGCACAACGGCGGCGGACGCAAATTCCTGTTCGCAGGCGTAGTGGCTGCGGTGTTTTTCCGCGAAGAAGCCAACCATCTGGTGGCCGCGCCGGTGCCGGCCAACAACCAGCCGATGGTGATGGGGTCCGAAATGATCGACCTGGGGCTGGTCATCAAGGCCGATGCAGTCATTCAGGCGATCCACGCGTATCTGCGCGAAGCAGGCTGAATCTCCTCCGGCTCTGCTTGGGACTAGCCATCAAGCTTGGTGCCAGAATTTATGCGTTAAACTTCCGCGCATAAAAAAATATCGAGGAGGTGGAACGTGGATTTATCCAATCTGTTAATTCCGGCGGTACTGTTTTTTGCCCTGGGCTTTCTGGCGCAGGCAGTCAAGTCTGACCTCAAGTTTCCACCCGAACTGGCCAAGGCGCTGTCGATTTATCTCCTGATCGGCATTGGCCTCAAGGGCGGCATCGAACTGGCGCATGCGGATCTTGGCGAGGCAACGCAGGCGGTGATTGCCGCCCTGGTGTTGGGCTTTGCGCTGCCCATCGTGGCCTACCTTATCTTGCTGGCCGGGCGCATCGACAAGCTCAACGCCTCGGCTATCGCCGCGCACTACGGCTCGGTCAGCGCGGGTACTTTCCTGACCGCGATTGCCTACCTTAACGCCCAGAACATCACCTACGAAACCTACCCGGTCATCATGCTGGCGATTATGGAATCGCCCGCGATTGTGGTCGGTCTGCTGCTGGCGCGCTTTTCGCGGGGCAGTCAAACCCACGACGAAGAAAACGCCCGCGAAAACCACATGGGCGAACTGCTCAAGGACGCTTTTACCAACGGCAGCGTGATGCTGCTGTTCGGCGCGATGGTGATCGGCGCGGTGGTCAAGCCGTCGTCGTTGGAAACCATCACGCCGTTTTTCGACACGCTGTTTATGGGCGTACTGTCGCTGTTTTTGCTGGAAATGGGCATGGAAGCGGGCAAGCGCATCGGCGAATTTAAGCGTGTCGGCAAGTTTCTGGTGGCGTTTGGCGTGTTGATGCCACTCCTCGGCGGCGCGGTGGGTTTGCTGGTGGGTCATTACTGGCTGGGATTTGGCGAGGGCGGCGTATTGCTGGTGGCGGTGCTGGGCGCTTCCGCGTCCTATATCGCGGTGCCGCCCGCGATGCGGCTGGCAATTCCAGAAGCTAACCCTTCCTACTATTTGACGCTATCACTAGGGGTGACGTTTCCGTTCAACGTCATCATCGGCATCCCGCTTTATCACTACTTCGCCGCCCGTCTTGCGGGCGCGTAAACAAGTTTCTCAGGAGAGAATCCCATGCCGCCACTTTATCCCATGAAGCTCATCAACATCGTTGCCAACGCCACCCTTGAGGAGCGTCTGGTCAGCATTGCCGAGGCGCACGCAACCTCCGGTTACACGGTGCTGGAAGCGCGCGGCGCGGGCAGTGCGGGCTTGCAGACCGGTACGCTGGAGGGCGAGAGCAATATCCTGTTCATGCTGGCGGTGTCGGAAACCATGCTGGATACGGTGCTGACCGACGTTGAAAAACTGATGAAACGCGGCCACCACCTGGCGGTGTTTGTGACCGACACGCAGGTGATGCGGCGCGAAAAGTATACCGCCTGAGTCATGCCCGTGGCTGTGCCAGCAATTTGCCTGCTTCGGTCAGAACAAAATCGAGAAATGCCTGCGCCACCACCGAAAAGCGTTTGCCGGGACGATGTACCGCATACCAGTGGCGCATGATCGGAAAGCCTTGCACGTCCAGTATGGCTAGACGACCTAACGCACGTTCCATTTCCAGCGTGTGAATCGACACCACCCCCAACCCCAGCCCGGCTTGCACGGCCTGTTTGATGGCTTCGTTGCTGCTCATCTCCATGGTGGAGGCGAGGTGGATGTTGGCGGCATCAAAAAACCGTTCTGCCGCCATGCGCGTGCCGGAGCCGGGCTCGCGACTGATGAAGGTTTCTTCGGCCAGCCTGGCGGGTAACACCGCGCGTTCTTGCGCCAGTGGGTGGCTGGGGGCCGCGATCACCACCAGCGGGTTTTCCATAAACGGATGGGCGACCAGATCGGACTCTTCGGGCGGATGTCCCATGATGGCGAGGTCTTTGTCCGATTCGGCAAGCTGGGTGAGGATATGTTCGCGATTACTCACGTCCAGGCTGACCTTGACTTCGGGGTGGCGCTGACAAAATGCCGCCAACAGTTGCGGGGCAAAATAATTGGCGGTGCTGGCGATGGTGATGTTGAGCTGGCCGCGCCGCACACCGCGCATTTCTTCCAGTTCGAGCTGGGCTTCCTGCACTTGCGCGAGGATGCCCTGGGCGTGTCGGTACAAGGTGCGCCCCGCATCGGTAAGATGAATTTTTTTGCCAACCTGGTCGAACAGCGGCATCCCGGCTTGCTCTTCCAGTAGGCGGATTTGCATGGAAACCGCCGGTTGCGACAGGTGCAAGGCTTTGGATGCCTTGGTATAACCGGTGAGACGGGCGGCTGCCTCGAATACCTGAAGTTGGCGTAAAGTAATGTGCATCCGCCAACCATAACATATGCTTATGATTTTCATCATCAATATGAATTGTTAATTATGTGATGGCGCGGATAAGGTTGCGTTCGCGTCGAGGCATGAACGTCGCGCTTCGCGTGTGGGGGGCATGAACATCGTGCTTCGCGTGCGGAAGGCATGAACATCGCACTTCGCGTGTGGCATCAAGTGCCGTGATGGTAAAAGTGAAAGTGGCAATTGCGGGAAGCTTTGAATAAGTCCTCCAGACAAACCGCCGGGCTTTAGACAAACCAACAGGTTTTCACGGGGGTTTTGTTCAGGGTTTCCTGAGGGTCTGGCCGTGTGCGGGTTGGCGGCCGGGTATGAAGGGTTGGGATTTTTTTGTTTGATATTGGCAAGCTTAAGGAGCGAACATAATGGCAGTGAAGAGCTATCAGGCCGGGGTGAAGGAATACCGGCAAACCTACTGGATGCCGGAATACACCCCGCTGGATACCGACATTCTGGCGTGTTTCAAGATCACCCCGCAGGCGGGCGTTGATCGTGAAGAAGTGGCCGCTGCGGTGGCCGCTGAGTCGTCCACCGGTACCTGGACCACGGTGTGGACGGATCTGTTGACCGACATGGACTACTACAAGGGTCGCGCCTATCGCATCGAAGATGTGCCCGGCGACGACACCTGTTTCTATGCCTTCGTGGCCTACCCGATCGACCTGTTTGAAGAGGGTTCGGTGGTTAACGTATTCACCTCGCTGGTCGGCAACGTGTTCGGCTTCAAAGCTTTGCGCGCGCTGCGTCTGGAAGACATTCGCTTTCCGATCGCCTACGTCAAAACCTGCGGCGGCCCACCCATGGGTATCCAGGTCGAGCGTGACATTCTGAACAAGTATGGCCGTCCGCTCTTGGGCTGCACCATCAAGCCGAAGCTGGGTCTGTCGGCCAAGAACTACGGTCGTGCGGTGTATGAATGCCTGCGCGGCGGTCTGGATTTCACCAAAGACGACGAAAACATCAACAGCCAGCCCTTCATGCGCTGGCGTCAGCGTTTCGACTTCGTGCATGAGGCGACGCTCAAGGCCGAAGCCGAAACCGGCGAGCGCAAGGGTCATTACCTGAACGTGACTGCGGCGACTCCGGAAGAAATGTACAAGCGTGCTGAGCATGCTAAAGATCTCGGCGCGCCGATCATCATGCACGACTACATCACCGGCGGCTTCTGCGCCAACACGGGTCTGGCCAACTGGTGTCGTGACAACGGCATGTTGTTGCACATTCACCGCGCCATGCACGCCGTGATCGACCGCAATCCGCACCACGGTATTCACTTCCGTGTGCTGGCCAAGATTCTGCGCCTGTCCGGCGGCGACCACCTGCACTCCGGTACCGTCGTTGGCAAGCTTGAAGGCGATCGCGCACCCACCCTGGGGTTTGTCGACTTGATGCGTGAGTCCTTCATTCCCGAAGACCGCTCGCGCGGCGTGTTTTTTGACCAGGATTGGGGTTCTATGCCTGGCGTTCTGCCGGTCGCGTCCGGTGGCATCCATGTCTGGCACATGCCCGCACTGGTCAACATCTTTGGTGACGACTCGGTGCTGCAATTCGGTGGCGGCACGCTCGGCCATCCCTGGGGCAATGCGGCGGGTGCTTGCGCCAACCGCGTCGCGCTGGAAGCCTGTGTGCAAGCGCGCAACGAAGGCCGTGATATTGAAAAAGAAGGCAAAGAGATTCTTACGGCTGCCGCGACGCACAGCCCCGAACTCAGGATCGCCATGGAAACGTGGAAAGAAATCAAATTTGAGTTTGATACCGTTGACAAGCTGGATATTGCGAACAAGTA
>JAYUCZ010000016.1:0-5622 GCA_043740065.1 Thiobacillaceae bacterium
GTGCTGGGATTCAGAACGCCACACGAGGTATTCTTCGGGCTAGAAATGCGCTACACCAATATCCCGTTAACCGTTGCACTTCGAACTTGAATCCGCGCGTTAAATCCGTGCGCCGGAAATGTGCGCTGCGCCCCAGGTGGTGCGCCAGCGCTTTTTGACCACAGACAAGCCCAGCAGCGCGACGACTGCCAATGCGGCAAAAATCAGCAGGCCTATCTGATAGCTGCCGGTGGCCTGTTTGATGTAGCCCAAACTGGAAGCCAGATAAAACCCGCCGATGCCGCCCGCCATGCCAACCAGCCCGGTCATCACGCCGATTTCCTTGCGGAAGCGTTGCGGCACCAGTTGAAACACCGCGCCGTTGCCGAACCCCAGCGTGGACATGACGAGGATAAAGCCGAGCAAAGCCAGTGGGGCGCTGGGCGCACCAAAACTGACAATCGCCAGCAATACGGCGACCGCGCTATAGGTGATGAGCAGCGTGCGGATGCCGCCGATACGATCCGCTAGCGCCCCGCCGAACGGTCGCACCAGCGAGCCCGCCAACACGCAGGCGGCGGTAAAGTAGCCCGCGTGTACCGGCGTCATGCCGAACTGGTCGTTAAAATAAATGGTCAGCGACGAAGCCAGCCCGACAAAGCCGCCAAAGGTAACAAAGTAAAAGAACATGAACCACCAGGCATCGCGGTCTTTCAGCACCTTGGCGTAATCCGCCCAATGTTTGGGCGGCGGCGCGTTGGGCGCATCCTTGGCAAACAGCACAAAGATCATCAAGGCGAGTGTCAGCGGAATCAGCGCCAGCCCGAACACGTTGTTCCAGCCAAACATGAGCGCCAGCGTGGGGGCAAACAAGGCCGCGAACACCGTGCCGGAATTGCCCGCACCGGCAATCCCCAGCGCCGTGCCCTGATGCTCGGGCGGATACCAGCGCGAAGCCAGCGGCAAAGCCACCGCAAAGGACGCACCCGCGAAGCCTAGACCCACGCCCAGCAACAGTAAATGCTCAAAACTGGAAACGCCACCCAGCCAGGCCAGCAGCAGCGCGGCGATCACGATCACCTGGCCGATCAGCCCGGCTTTGCGCGGGCTGAGATGATCGACCAGCACGCCCATGACCGGGCGCAACAGCGCACCCGCCAGAATCGGCGTGGCGACCATCAAGCCTTTTTGCGCCGAGGTCAGCGCCAGGTCTTTGGCGATTTGCACGCCGAGCGGGCCGAGCATGACCCACACCATAAAGGCGATGTCGAAATATAAAAAAGCGGAAAGCAGCGTCGGCGTGTGCCCGGATTTCCAGAAGGCTTTGTTCATGGCAGTTCCTTGAGAATTTGGATTCTTCGCACTCAAATGGCGCGTTGGCAGAGATAGAGCAACCGCCGTGCCAACTGGTGAAAGAATCTATAAACCGGGATTGTCCATTGGATGTTTTACCTTGTGGGAGCGCCGCGCCCGGCGCGATTTGCGGTCGTTTTCGCGCCGGGGCGGCGCTCCCACAGGGGTGTTTGATCCTAATGGATGATCTCGGATAAAGCCCGTATTTTGAGTGGCGTGGAGGAAATCGCCAAACCGGGACGACGGCTCGGAGAGGAGGGTGCGCACCGCATTTGTTCACAAATGCAGCGGATGCGCCTTGTTGGTGCTGGGCGGATGCACTTTGCCCGGTTTCGTAGGTTGGGTTAGCGAAGTAATCAGACCGAGGCTGCAAATCGCCCGAAAGTCACTCAGAAAATATCCTTTCAAAACAACCGCATGGAGGGAGTGACTTGAGAGAGGCGAAGCCGTAACCCGACAATCCGCCGCTTGCGTGATGACCATGTCTGGTTACGCCGCTTCGCGTCTAACCCAACCTACAAAATCGAGGATGCCGCGCCTCAATACTCTGCTACGCAGCCCGAGTAGGTTGGGCTGCAAAGCCCAACACATTGAACCACGATGTGCGCTCGCCGGTAGTGGATGTCATGCGCGTGGTGTGTTGGGCTTCATTTCATTCAGCCCAACCTACGCGGGCTGTTTCTTTGGCGAATTGGAATTATGCGGCGGCAGGACGCATCTGACGCTGGTACAGAAACTCCAGCACTTTTCCACGTAGGTGATGGTAATGCGGGTTTTGTGCCAGTTGCAGGCGGTTGCGCGGGCGCGGCAGGTCAACGCTGAGGATGTCGCCGATGGTGGCCGATGGCCCGTTGGTCATCATTACGATGCGATCCGACAACAGCACGGCTTCGTCCACGTCGTGCGTGACCATCACCACGGTGCTTTTGGTGGCGGCGACAATTTTCATCAGCTCGTCTTGTAGGTGAGCGCGGGTCAGCGCATCGAGTGCGCCAAACGGCTCGTCCATCAACAATACTTTCGGGTTCATCGCTAGTGCGCGGGCGATGCCGACGCGCTGTTTCATGCCGCCCGACAGTTCATTCGGGCGCTTGTGCAGGGCGTGCGACAGGCCGACCAATTCGATGGCTTCTTCGGTGCGTTTCTTGAGGTTGGGTTTGCTTTCCTTGCCGCCATACACGCGCTCGACGGCGAGGTGGACGTTTTCATAACTGGTCAGCCAGGGCAGCAGCGAATGGTTTTGAAACACCACGGCGCGATCCGGGCCAGGACCGGGGATTTCGCGCCCCGCGCATAAAGCCGCGCCGGTGCTGGGCATGTTCAGACCGGCGATGACATTCAGTAGCGTGGACTTGCCGCAGCCGGAGTGGCCGATCAGCGTGACAAACTCGCCTTGCGAAATGCTCAGTGAAATATCCTGCAAAGCCTGGAACGAACCTTTTTTGGTGGGGAAAATCACATTGATGCGATCGAGTTCTACATATTTTTCCATGATGATTTCCTTAATTTGTTTCGCCATAACTAAAGCGTTTTGCCAGCATGACCAGCATCTGCTCCAGAATCAGCCCGACGATGCCGACCACGAAAATGGCGATGATGATGTGTTCGACGTTGAGGTTGTTCCACTCATCCCACACCCAGAAGCCGATACCAACACCGCCGGTGAGCATTTCCGCCGCGACGATGACCAGCCAGGCCACGCCAATAGCCAGACGCACGCCGGTGAGGATGTGCGGCAACACGGCAGGAAACAGAATCTTGGTGACGATCTTGATTTCGGACAGCGCCAATACCCGCGCCACGTTTAAATAATCCTGCGGCACCTGGCGCACCCCGGCAGCGGTGCTGAGGATCATCGGCCAGATGCTGGAAATAAAAATCACCCAGATCGAAGCCGGATCAGCGGCTTTGAACACCAACAGACCGATGGGCAGCCAGGCCAGCGGTGACACCGGGCGCAACAGGCTGATGATGGGCGCAGTCATGTCGGCAAAAAACTTGAAGCGGCCAATGATGAAGCCCAGCGGAATGCCCACCAGCGCGGCCATGCCGAAGCCGATGCCGACGCGTTTTAACGAGTTGAGAACGTTCCAACCGATGCCCATGTCGTTGGGGCCGTTGTTGTAGAACGGGTCGGCAAACAGTACGGTCGCTGCCGCCCAGGTAGAAGCGGGGCCGGGAATGCGCCCGTCTTTGGCAATAAACGCCCACAAGCCGATAAAAATCAGCAAGCCCAGCGCCGGCGGCAGAATGGCGCGGAACGCGGTGCTTGCCAGTTCGAGTAGGCGGGTTTGCCAATTTATTTTTGCCGGCTCGGTTGCGGGTTTGGCAGCCGAGCGAATTTCTGGTGTGGCAGGCATGGTCGGTTCAGGTATGTCGTTCATGCGTAATGGGGTGACGGTTGCAGTCATGATTTATGTCCTTATAGTTTCCGTAGGGCGGATGAGCCGAAGGCGTTATCCACCGGATGCGAGTCGCACATTCGGCGGGCTGTTTTAATACACGGCACGCTGCGCTCATCCGCCCTACATGCCTGGTTTTTAAACTTTGATCTTGAAGCCGTCCGCATACGCTTTCGGATTCTTGCCGTCCCACACCACGCCGTCGATCAACTTGCTGGTGCGCATGTCGGATTTGGGCAGCGGCGTGCCCGTCATGGCCGCCGCATCTTTGTAAATGTCGATGCGGTTAACCTTCTTGGCAACGGCCAGATAATCCGGATGGTCTTTCAGCAAACCCCAGCGCTTGTGCTGGGTTAAGAACCACATGCCGTCAGACAAATACGGGAAACCCACCGTGCCGCCGTTGTAGAACTTCATGTAATCTGGGTCTTGCCACTTCTTGCCGATGCCGTTGTTGTACTGGCCCAGCATCCGGTCTTCAATCGAATCGAAGTCGGTGTTGACATAAGACTTGGCGGAAATAATCTTCGCCACTTCCGAACGGTTGCTCATGGTGTCGATATATTTCGATGCATCCAGAATGGCCGCCACCATCGCACGCGCGGTGTTGGGATACTGCGCAACAAATTCAGCCGAGCAGCCGAGTACTTTTTCCGGATGATCTTTCCAGATGTCCTGCGTGGTGGCCACGGTAAAACCGACTTTTTCGTGGATGGCGCGTGCGTTCCAGGGCTCGCCCACGCAATAGCCATCCATATTGTCCACGCGCATGTTGGCGATCATTTGCGGCGGCGGCACGGTGATGACCTTGGTGTCTTTAAACGGGTTAACCCCGTAAGTCGCCAGCCAGTAATACAGCCACATGGCGTGCGTGCCGGTGGGGAAAGTCTGGGCGAAAGTGAATTCCTTGGGCTCGGCCGCGATGTGTTTGGCCAGGCTCGCGCCATCGGTAATGCCCTGCGCCTGCAAGCGACTGGAGAGCGTGATGGCCTGGCCGTTGTGGTTGAGCGTAGCGAGTACCGCCATGTCCTTCTTCGACCCGCTTATGCCCATTTGCACGCCATAAATCAGGCCGTACAACACATGCGCCGCATGCAATTCGCCATTCACCAGCTTGTCGCGCACGCCAGCCCAGGAAGCTTCCTTGGATGGGGTAATGGTGATGCCGTATTTTTTGTCGAACTCTTTAACCGCTGCGATGACGACAGATGCACAATCGGTCAGCGGAATGAAGCCGATTTTGACTTCCTTCAGTTCCGGCGCGTCCGACCCGGCCGCCCAGGCTGAGCTACGCACGCCTGCGGGCACAAGGTTCATCAGCGCAGCGGCGGCGGAAACGCCGACCGCTTTTTTAAGAAAATCCCGGCGCGGGTTTTCTGTTGCGGGTAACACCAGGGAAGGGTGGTTTTTTTCGTCAGTCATGTTGTCAGGCTCCGAGTTTAAAAAGGCATAAAAAAAGCGTCCGTCCCCTGCAGGGGACGAGACGCCGTTGTCTAAAAATGGGTGAGGAAAAATGTGTACCGAGGGTTACGCCGTTGCAACCTTCAGTTTTAGATAAGCAATGCCCGTGCCAGATTTTGCAAAACAAGCAAATTAGGGGTGAGCGGGTGCCTGACCGTGATGCCAGGTCAGGTGCGGGAATGAAAGCCGAACGGCACTGGTGTGGTGCGGCTGCGTCGTTGCAGTCTTCGGTTTATGACCTGCAATGTCCATGTCAGGTTGAAACAAATAAATAAACCAAAATTACGAACCGTTCAGGAATGCTTATTGCTACGATACAGGGAAACCTGATGCGATAGGAGTGATGCCATGCGCAATAATTTCTGTTGGTGGATGTTGTTGGTTGGCTGGTTTTCTGCCTTGCCCGCTGCGGCGCAAGGGGAGGAGC
>JAYUCZ010000017.1:0-5590 GCA_043740065.1 Thiobacillaceae bacterium
GCCATGCGTCGCACGCGTTAGCCCACCCAGAATATTAATCAACGTGGTTTTGCCAGCACCGTTGGGGCCCAGCAAACCAAAAAATTCACCTTGGGATATATCCAGATCAATGCCATCCAGCGCACGCTGGTGTTTGAACTGTTTGGTCAGGCCGCGCACCCGCAACGCGGGGGACATTAAACCTGGCACCCGCAACGCGGGGGGCATTTAGCCTGGCTCCACAACGCGGGGGACTTTAACCTGGCTCCGCAACGCGGGAGTCATGCAGCTAGTTGTCCAACGATGCCGTAGAGTGATGCCAGGCTCAATAGGCTAGCTGGCAGTTTAACGATATTGAGAGGATGGTTTTGTTGCCGGGCTTCGCGTTTGCACGCCAGTAAAAAACCCAAAGCCGATGAGTCCACGTTGTTGACACCGGCGCAATCCAGCGTATCAATGCCCGACTTGATTAGCGGCCTGATTTCATTTTGCAGACCCGGCACCGTGTCTATCGTGACATCTCCAGACAGACGGCACTGGCTGCCTTGTTGCTCAATCATTTGCCGCCAATTTCGGGTGGGCAGAAAAAACAAAGTTGCCCGATTTCCCACTTGATTGGGGTGGGCGCACCGATTTGTTGCTTGGCTTATTAACAGGCTTGCGGCCAGACTGTGGCTTGACCGCCTCGGCGCTATTGCCAGTGTTTCTGGATTTGGCTTGCAGCATACCAATCAAGCCGTCAATTCCAGACTTCCTGATGGTGCTTGCAAACGAGCCCCGGTAATTGATGACCAAACTCACGCCGTCAATCGCCACATCGTAAACTTTCCAGCCAAATGAAGTCTTGTACATTGAGTAATCAATCGGGATCGGCTTGCCGCCCGGCTGTTTGATTTCGGTGCGAACCGTCACATCAATATCGTCCGCCTTCATCGTAAGCGGCTTGAACTCGATCGACTGACTGCTGAACTCGGTCAGCGCAGTTGAATAGGTGCGCACCAGCAATGCCCGAAACTCTTTGACCAGGGCTTGCTTTTGCTGCGGCGTAGCAGCATTCCAGTGTTTGCCAACGGCCAGTTGCGTCATGCGGTTAAAGTCAAAGTGCGGAAGCACCTTGGCCTCGACCAGTTCATAGACTTTCTGGAGATTTCCACCCTGAATTTCCTTGTCGGCCTTGAGTATCGCCAACACTTCCTGCGTAGTGTTTTTGGCTAGCTGGTCTGGCGGAAAATCGGCAGCAAGCGCCATGGGCATTACCCACAGTAATGCCATCAGGCAGCTTATCCAGCGCAACATCGCTTGCAACATGACAATTCCCTTAATCAAACGCTCCAGGGAGACACTGATCGACCCCGTCATTGAGGAGCGAAGCGGCGATCCAGAGATCGTGGGTGTTGCCAAAATTCTGGATTGCCGCGCTACGCTCGCAATGACGGGAGTTGAGTTAATCGGTGCCTCCCCGAGAGCCTGCGTTATCTGTGCTTATTTCTGCTCGCCGGTAAGCTTGCTGATCTGGGCGACATTGATGTTGTAATCGTTGGTGGTGCGCAGATATTCGGTCTGGGCGAGGACGTAGCTCTTGATGGCTTCGGCCAGCTTGTCGCCCTTTTCAAGGCCGGCGGAAAAATCCGCCATGGAGGCAATCACCCAACGCCTTGCCGAAGCAGCGCCGTCTGACAAATCTTTCTGTGCATCAAAGTTGGCACGCGCATTGGCATAGGCTTCACTCACTTCAAACGGAATGCCGGACAACGCAAATTGACGTTTCTGGTTCAGCGCTTCCAGCTCGGCCTGTGCCTGGCTGACCCGCGCCGAACCCACATCAAACACGGTGTCCCATTTGATGCCGACTACCGGCGTCAAACCACCACCATTGAACGGATCGTAAACATGCGGGTTATCCAGTTTATCGCGCTGGGAAGAATAACTGTAGCTACCGACCACGCCCGCATAGATGTCGGGCATCCGATCAGCCTTTTTGGCCGCTACCAGCGCACGACGGGCTTTCAGGCCGGCTTCCAGTTGCTGCATTTCAGGCCGCTCGGCAAGCGCCTTGGCCTGCAAATCCGCCAATTCCGTCGCGGGGAAGGCAACAGCTTGAAGGCTGGCATCGGCGACGGCCAACGGCGCTTTCAAGCCCACGCCTGTCAGCACTCTAAGGCCATCCAGGCTAATGGTTTCAACTGCCTTGGCCTGGTGTACATATTTACCGATCACGCCCTTGGCGGTTTGCAAAGAATAAAGATCCGACAGAGTGACTTCGCCCTTCTCATCCTTGAGCGACTTTTCGGCGCGGGCGATGGACTGGGTCAGACGCTCCTGCATGTCTTCAAGGAACAAACGGATGTCGCGTGCCGTGAGATAGCCGTAATAAGCACGCTTGGTGTCAAACACGGTTTCGGCCTGGGTCTGGCGCACTTCGCCGCGCTTGATGTCGATGTTGCCTTGCGCGGCCTTGCCGTATTCGTCGATTTTGCCGAAGGTGTAGAGCGGCTTGGTCAGGGCAAATTCGAGATGCGTCCAGTCGGACAGGCCGTTCCATTTGTCGCCGTCAGCGCGGGGTGTAGTGCCGGTGTAGGCACCATTTTGATAAAACCCGCCATCCACCTGTTTGGTCAGTCCAACAAAAGCGTTGGCACTGACGCGCCAGCCCTGGTTGCCTTTTACTTCCGCCAGCAGACCACGCGCCGCATCCACCAGATATTCGCGCTCCTTGATGCGCGGGTCAGCCGACAAACTCATGTCGATGGCCTGTTGCAGGTTGATGGTTTGCGCGCCCGCCAATCCGGACATTAGCAGTCCAGGCACCAGCAATGCTTGCGTCAATTTATTGTGCTTGTTCATTTGGCCTCCCTTCAATTGCCACCCCAAGTTTGGGTTCATCTGCCTTGCTATACAAAAACTGTCCGATCAGATTTTCCAGCACGACCGCCGACTGGGTCAATTTAAGCTGATCTCCCTGGCCTAATTTTACGCTATCTCCGCCCGCATCCAAGCCGATATATTGTTCGCCCAGCAAACCCGAGGTCAAAATGGAAGCGGATGAGTCTTTCGGAAATGCGTAGCGTTTATCCAGGCTCAGGGTGACTTTGGCTTCAAACATTTTGTCGTCGAAGCCGATCAAAGTGACCCGCCCGACCACGACCCCGGCGCTTTTCACCGGTGCGCGCACCTTCAGTCCGCCTATGTTGTCAAAACTGGCCGTTATCTGGTAACTCTCCGCAGCACTAACGGTATTCATGCTGCCGACCTTGAGTGCGAGGAACATCAACGCGCCGATGCCCGCCACCACAAACAATCCAACCCACAGATCCAGCCATGCCCTGTTCATTAACTTACCCCCCGAAACATGAATGCCGTCAGCACAAAGTCCAGCGCCAGAATCGCCAGGCTGGAAGTCACCACGGTGCGCGTGGTCGCGCCGGACACGCCTTCGGCGGTGGGCGGCGCATCGTAGCCTTCAAACAGCGCGATGGCCGTCACCGCTATGCCAAACACCAGGCTTTTGATCGCACCGTTGATGATGTCTTCTTCAAAATCCACATTGGCCTGCATTTGCGACCAGAAGCTGCCTTCATCGACACCGATCAACACCACGCCCACCAGGTAGCCGCCGAAAATGCCCATGGCCGAAAACAGTGCGGCCAGCAACGGCATGGAAATCACACCCGCCCAGAAACGCGGTGCCACCACCCGCGCAATCGGGTCAACCGCCATCATTTCCATGGCCGACAACTGTTCGGTGGCCTTCATCAAACCGATTTCGGCGGTAATGGCCGAGCCTGCGCGGCTGGCAAACAGCAGCGCCGCCACCACTGGCCCCAGCTCGCGCACCAGCGACAGCGCCACCAGCACGCCCAGCGACTCTTCCGCGCCGTAAATTTGCAGCGTCTCGTAACCTTGCAAACCCAGCACCATGCCCACAAACAGGCCGGACACCAAAATAATAATCAGCGACAGCACGCCAGAGAAATAAATCTCACGGATGGTCAAACCAAAGCGCCGGAACGCCACGCCGGAGTGCAACAAAATCAGCACAAAAAAGCGCACGGCATAACCCAGCCTCGACACCCCTTCCAACGTGCGCTTGCCCAGCCTGGCAATGGGTTGTAACAACGCCATCATGCCGTCAACCCCAAATCTTCCGAATAGGGTCTGGCCGGGTAGTGAAACGGCACCGGGCCGTCCGGCTCGCCATGCACAAACTGATGCACAAAAGGTTGTATGGAGGCTTTAATTTCAGCCGGTGTGCCTTCAGCCTCGACGACACCTTCGGAAATAAAATAAACGTAATCGACAATTTTTAGCGACTCTTGCACATCGTGCGTGACCACGATGGAGGTCAAGCCCAGGGTATCGGTCAGGCGGCGGATCAGGTTGCCTGTCACCCCCAGCGAAA
This sequence comes from Thiobacillaceae bacterium, assembly GCA_043740065.1. Lineage (GTDB taxonomy): Bacteria > Pseudomonadota > Gammaproteobacteria > Burkholderiales > Thiobacillaceae > UBA6918. Next base: position 4,379 of record JAYUCZ010000017.1, read on the forward strand.
TCGGATCCAGCCCGGCAAACGGCTCGTCGTACATCACCAGCATGGGGTCGAGGGCGATGGAGCGCGCCAATGCCACGCGCCGCGCCATGCCACCCGAAAGCTCCGATGGCATCAAGTCTGCCGCGCCCCTAAGTCCAACCGCATGTAATTTCATCAACACCATGTCATGAATCACATCTTCGGACAGACGGGTATGTTCGCGCAGTTGAAAAGCGATGTTGTCAAACACGCTCATGTCGGTAAACAAGGCGCCAAACTGGAACAACATGCCCATTTTGCGGCGCATCAGGTACAGGTCATCCTGGCTTAACTTGCTGACATCCTGCCCGGCAACACGCACGACACCGCCACTTTGCTTGAGTTGGCCGCCGATCAGTCTTAACAGGGTGGTTTTCCCGCAACCGCTGTTGCCCATAATGGCGATGACCTGGCCACGACGTGCGGTCAGGTTGATGCCTTTTAAAATGGGCCGGGCACCATAGCCGAAAGATACGTTTTCAATTTCTACCAGATTGTCCAAGAGTCTGGCCTTTATTCTTGAGTTTCCAAACGAGGCTGAATTCTACCGGAAGTCCTGCGCACACAACATTTCAAACCCCCATCACCTCGATCAATTCTCCGATTTGTCTCAATTGTGCAAGCCCATCACTTTTGGCGATCAGGTACAAACTGCGGCCCATTTCCGATGATTGTTTGAGTTGCCCCGCCAATTCACGCAGGCTGGTTTGAGCACCCAGCCATACCACTTCCACTTCATCCTCCAGCTTGCCGCGATTTCCGAAACGCGCCGCTTTCTCAGACCAGTCACCTGGTCGCCTGTCCGGGATACCCAGCACGAAGTGAAAATCCTCCTGTGCTTCGTTCAACCAGGCTACCACTAGATCGTTCGAAGCCTGATACCAAACCAGATGCGGCAAATATACACAGTGAAATTGCGTGTTGTAAAAAGACAACTGCCAATCCTCTGGCAAATCATCCGGATAAAACCCGTCATTCCAGCTTGCATGTTCCCATCCGACGCTGCCGGTATAAACATTGAAGTTACGCATCTAATTGTTTATTAAACATAAAGTTGTGCCTGACCGATACCGGAATTGGCCGAAGAATACTGTAAAAAGCAGGCGGATTCAACTTTGAAGTGCAACTTTTGTAAGTGGCGGATTCAACTTTGAAGTGCAACTTTTGTAAGTGAATTTAAGTGGTGAGCTGCGT
>JAYUCZ010000018.1:0-2324 GCA_043740065.1 Thiobacillaceae bacterium
TTTTACTTGGTCGTTTAAGTGGCTCGGATGCTAACGCAGCTCACCACTTAAATTCACTTACAAAAGTTGCACTTCAAAGTTGAATCCGCCACGCATAAAGACAGCTCACCACAAAGGACACCAAGGAAACAAAGTGGTTCGGTTTTTGTGTTCCTTTGTGTCCCTTCGTGTCCTTTGTGGTTTAAATAAGCTTTTTAGATTTGATGAATTTAATGCAAACCAACACGCTGACACTTCGCATCGGCCAAGCCACCGAGCAAGGCGCACGCGAACTGAACGAAGACTTTTGCGCGGCCGCGCTGCCTGAGGGCGACAGCGGCCAGCGTCACGGCGCGATTGCGGCGCTGGCCGACGGCATTTCTGGCGGACGTGGGCGCGAAGCCGCAGAATCCGCCGTGCGCGGGCTGCTGGCGGATTACTACGCGGTGCCGGAAACCTGGGAAGTCTCGCGTTCGCTGCAAAAATTGTTGCAGGCGTTAAATCGCTGGATGCACGGCCAAAACCAGTCACACCTGCATGGCGAAATGATGTGCGCGTTTTCTGCGCTGGCCTTGCGCGGTCAGCGCTACACCGTCATTCACGCTGGCGATACGCGCATTTATCTGCTGCGCGGCGGCATCCTTTCGCAACTGACGCAGGATCATGTGTGGGACAAGCCCGACATGCGCCACGTATTAAAACGCGCCATTGGCCTGGACGCGCAACTGACCCCGGACATTCTGGAAGGCGACCTCAAATCCGGCGACCGTTTTGCGCTGATGTGCGACGGCGTGTGGAACGCACAGGGCCACGTTGCGCTGCATAAAACCCTGGCGCTGTTCGGCCAGCCAGCACTAGCCGCACAGGCCTTGGTGGACGAAGCACTCAAAGCCGGCAGCCAGGATAATGTCACCGCGATGGTCATCGACGTAGATGCCGTGCCGGAAAACACCCTGCAATCGGCCTTGCAGGAGCTGACCGAACTGCCCGTGCCGCCGTTGCTCAAACCCGATGCCGTCATCGACGGTCTGGTGGTCGAAGCACTGATCCACGACAGCCGCGAAACCCGTTTGTATCGGGTGCGCGATCCGCAAAACAACCAGACCTATGCGCTGAAAACCCTGTCGGAATCCGCCGCCGACGAGCCCGACTCCAAACGTCGGCTGGGTGAAGAAGAATGGCTGGCGCGGCGCATTACCTCGCATTATTTTTCATCCTGCATTTGCGCCAAAGACAGGCCGCGCAATTACCTGTATCTGCTGCATAGCTGGCACGAAGGCGCGTCCCTGGGGCAGTTACTGGAACAAGGCCGCCACTTCAGTTTGGCGGAGGTAGCACGCACCGGCATTCGCCTGTTAAAAGGTTTGTCGGCGCTGCACCGGCTGGGCATTTTGCACCGCGACATCAAGCCCGATAACCTGCATCTGGATCAGGAAGACAAGCTGCGCATTCTGGACTTGGGCGTGGCGCGTTGCGAAAGCCTGGGTATCGGCATGGATACGCCCGCAGCGGGCACGCCGAGTTATCTGCCGCCGGAATCGTTTAGCGGTGTCGAGGCCAACGCGCAATTCGATTTGTACGCAGCGGGGGTTACGCTTTATCACCTGCTGACGCGCAAATATCCGTATGGCGAAGTCGAGCCATTCCAGCATCCCAAATTTGGCGATCCGGTTCCACCCACACGTGTCCGGCCAGAAATCCCCGGCTGGCTGGAAGACGTGCTGCTCAAGGCCGTAGCGCGCGACCCCGCGTTGCGTTTTGAAAGCGCCGAAGAAATGCTCATCGCACTGGAAAAAGGCGATGCCGCCAAGCTCCACGTGCGGCGCAAAAGTCCGCTGGCCGAGCGCAACCCGCTGGCGCTGTGGCAAGGCATTGCCGTGCTGTCGCTGCTGTTCAATTTGCTGCTGATTTATTTGGTGCTCGCGGGCGGCACTCATTAGGTGCGTACCTAAAATTTTCACGCGCTGATGTGGTGCATCAAACCAAGTCATTTCACCCTGTTTATTGCAAGGGTATTTTAGTAACCCCTTATGTTTATTGGCTGACCGCCGCGCCATGGTCTATTGGCACAACTGGCACGGTCGTTGCTGAACAATTGGTTAAAAATACTCAGGTAAACGCCGACCAATCTAGCAACTGTCATTGCGAGCGAAGCGAAGCAATCCAGAGATCGTTGATCTCGCGGATATTCTGGATTGCCGCGCTTCGCTCGCAATGACAGAAATTGAGTTGATTGGTGTTTCCCTGAAACTTTAAGAAACACGCTGTTTGAAATTGGAGAAACGCAAAATGGGCATGAGTGAAACTCCCAAAAAAATGAAGCTGGTCATGGTCGGCAACGGCAT
>JAYUCZ010000019.1:0-2321 GCA_043740065.1 Thiobacillaceae bacterium
CGTGCCGGACACACTGGAAGCCACGACCGAGGCCGTGCGCCACGCTGCGAGCGTCGCCGATGTCGTCGTCACCAGCGGCGGTGTCTCGGTCGGCGAGGCCGATTATGTGAAAGCCGCAGTCGAAGCGCTGGGCAAAGTCGAGCTGTGGAAAGTCGCAATGAAGCCCGGCAAGCCGATCGTGTATGGCCGGGTAAACGCCGCCGATTTTATCGGCCTGCCGGGCAATCCGGTGTCGGCCTTCGTGACCTTTTGCTTGTTCGTGCGGCCCTTTTTGTTGAAGCGCATGGGCGCGGCGAACGTCTTGTACCAAGCCTTCCCAGTCAAGGCTGGATTCGCGTGGACGCGCCCCGGCCTACGGCGTGAATTTTTGCGCGCCCGCCTGGATACGGATGCCCACGGCGCTGTCGCGCGCCTGTTCCCCAACCAGAGTTCCGGCGTGCTCACCTCGTGCACCTGGGCCGACGGCCTGATTGATATTGAAATCGGCCAGACCGTGCAGCCGGGCGACTGGGTGCGGTTCATTCCGTTTTCGGAACTGCTCGGATGAACTGCCGCGTGCTGTATTTCGCCCGCCTGCGCGAGTGCTTCGATCTGGCTGAAGAATCGCTGCAACTGGCGGATAGGCCTAGCGTGACGGATTTGATCGCGCACCTGCAGGCGCGCGGCGGCGTGTGGGCCGAGGAACTGGGTGCGACGAAAAGTTTTCGCGTGGCGGTGAATCAGCAACTGGTCAAAACCGATGCGCAAATCCCCGACCATGCCGAAGTTGCCATCTTCCCGCCCGTGACCGGAGGCTGAATGAAAATCTCCGTTCAAACCGAGACCTTCGACGTCGGCATCGAGACCGCAGCGATGAGCAATGGCCGCACCGATATCGGCGCCATCGCCAGCTTCATCGGCCTTGCACGCGACAGCAATAGCGGCAGCGAAGTGAGCGCGATGACGCTGGAACACTACCCCACGATGACCAAAAAAGCCCTCGCCGCGATCATCGACGAAGCGCTACAACGCTGGACCTTGCTGGATGTCACGCTTATCCACCGCGTGGGTCGCTTGCTGGCCGGCGATCCTATCGTACTGGTCATCGTCGCCAGCAGTCACCGCGCAGAAGCGTTCGCCGCGTGTGAGTTTTTGATGGACGCTTTAAAAACCCGCGCCCCGTTTTGGAAGAAAGAAGAAACCTCAGCAGGCGAACGTTGGGTGGAGGCGCGGGAGAGCGACAACGCCGCAGCAGACCGCTGGCACGATGATAAAAACAATCATTGAGTGCTTAAGCCTGGCCAGTCTCTCTGATTCAAACCTAAAGCATCATCTGTGGGTGATGACAGTGGCGGCGCTGCAAGGGGCGCGACAGGCTGCGCCATACGCGAGAATCTCGCCAATTCTTCAACCCAGCGAACCGTTGACAACCTATCAGTAGGTAGAATACCATGTTGCCATGGATATGAAAGAGCAAATACTCGCAAGTGCGCAACGACTCGTACAACAGCGAGGGTTTAATGGCTTCAGCTATGCGGACATTGCCGACGAGGTCGGCATCCGCAAGGCAAGTCTGCATCATTATTTCCCTACCAAGACTGATCTTGCGCTGGCATTGATGGAGGGCTATTCGGCTCAGCTTGAAAGCGGGCTTCTGCACATCAATGCGACCTTCTCTCAGGCAGACGCCCGATTGAATGCCTATGTCGCCATTTATCGCGCTACGCTTGAGGCTGAACGCATGTGCATGGGCGGTATGCTTGCCTCCGAGGCGCTGACGCTGGACCCCGCAGTGCTGCCAAGCCTTAAACGCTTTTTTGTCCGTAACACTGAGTGGTTGACCGAAGTGCTTGCGGCGGGGAATTCACAGCAGTTATTTACCTTGACGAGCCCCGCCGCGGATCATGCCCGGGTACTCCTGTCCGCGTTGCAGGGTGCCCTGATGATTGCCCGCGCCTCGGGTGACCATGAAGCGTTCAACCGGACCACCACATTACTGATCTCAGGTTTATCGAGGAAGGGCTAACCTCTTTTTTTAGCCCAAAAAACTATCTACTAATAGGTATAGGAGAACGTAATGTCAGATCGTAAAACCAACGAAAGTCCACGCGCCACGCGCAAGGCAAGAACTCCCCGCTGACCATACAGCTTTTAACTTTAAGGAAAACTAAATGAAAATTAATCAAATTAAATTGCTGGTTGCTACGGCAGCATTAGGTGTCTCGACGATAGCGGTCGCCGCATCGCATGACGAAGTTTCGGGAGGGCCGTCAGTGAACACTCCGGTAACGCAACTCAAGTATTTCGACACGGGTATCGGCAAAGAAAGCGGCGTTGGCACA
>JAYUCZ010000020.1:0-2320 GCA_043740065.1 Thiobacillaceae bacterium
TCGTCGTTGATGATGAACGGCGCGTGATAAGCGTGACAGAGCGGCAGCAATTCGCTGGCCTGTTCGTGGCGCAGCGCCACATCGCCGGTTTTCTCGCGGTACTGCACCGCCGCCGCGCCACCTTTAAGCGCGGCTTCCACCATGCGCAGCAACAGCGCAGTATCCGCGCATTGCGGGGTAATGGCATAGAGGCCGGACGGGAATACCATCAAGCCGTGCCTTCTACCGGCGATTCTTGCGCCCAGAAAAAACGATCCGGCAAATACTGTCCCATGCCGGGGCGGAAGGCGGCTTTCAGGCTTTCGTAGGTAAAGTCCTGACCGTCTTTAACGGCACGCGGCAACTCGTTGCCAAACGCCAGACTGGCGGCAATCGCCGAGGCCAGGGTGCAGCCCGAACCGTGATAACTGCCCAACAACCGGCCCCAGCTATCGGTCTGAATAATGCCTTGCTCGCCGTACAAAATGTTATGCACGCGCGGGGTGTTTTCGTGCGTGCCGGTAATCAGCACCGCCTCACAACCCAGTTGCAACAAGCGGCTGGCGCATTCGGCCAGCGTTAACTCTGCGTCCTCGCCGTCATTTAACGCCAGTCTGAGCGCTTCGATACTGTTGGGCGTAATTAGCGTGGTTTGCGGGATGATCATTTCCTTGAGTGCGGAAATCATGTCTTCGCTGGATAGATCGTCGCCGCGCCCGGAAGCCAGCACCGGATCGAGAATGACCGGAATGTCCGGATAGTCGGAAAGAATTTCGGCGATCACCGTGATGTTTTCCACGCTGCCCAACATGCCGATCTTGAACACCGCCACCGGCATGTCTTCCAGCAACATGCGCGCCTGCTCCGCCACCCAGTCGGCATCCAGCGCAAAAACGCTGTCCACGCCCGCCGTGTCCTGCACGGTAATCGCCGTAATCACCGACAGCGGGTGGCAACCCATGCTCGCCAGCGTCAGAATATCGGCCTGCGCACCCGCGCCGCCGGTGGGGTCGGAGGCGGCAAAAGTTAACACCATGGGAGGGGATTGCGACATGAATTTACTGCGCCGGTTGCTGTCCAAGGCGGATGCCCATGACAGCACTAACGGCTGGTTTAGAATAGAGACTGGATTTTATCCCATCTCAGCATTCTTCATTCTTCCCATGACCGAAACCACCGAACTCAAGACTTACATGTGCCTGCTATGCGGCTTTATTTACGATGAAGTCAAAGGCTGGCCGCAAGACGGCATCGCGCCGGAAACCCGCTGGGATGACATCCCGATGAACTGGACCTGCCCGGATTGCGGGGCGAGGAAAGACGATTTTGAGATGATCGCGATTTAGCCATTTCTTTGTGGGAACGGTGCCCTCGCCGCGATAAAGACCTACCTTGTGGCGATATCGCATCGCCCCGGGGCGGGGCTCCCACAAGAAGAACGGGATTTTTATGAAATACCCGGGTTAGGTAAACGCCTGCTACTCGCAGCGCATCCCATCTTTCGCCCAGGCTTTCACGTCGATTTCCCACTGCTTGTAACCACCCGGAACAGGTTCTTTCTGTCCGCCCGGTGTCATGCCGGAATCCAGCGCCCAGCGGATGCGTGCATCGTTCAATAAATGTTCCTGCAACTTTTTTTCATCCCTGCCAAACGTGCGTTTGATGAGCTGACAGGTGTTTTTGGCATTGAGGCCGGTGTAATCCATTTTGCTGTCGGGCGCGAACCAGTCGTTTTTGCCAAGCCCGGTCAGTTGCGGCACATGGCACTGGCTGCAAAGATAGCGCGAGCGGTGCGAGTTGAGCGCGCGGCCATTGTTTTTGGCGGTGTTGAACTGGTGGCATTGCAGGCAACGCTCGTGGTGGAAGGTTACATGCAGTTTGTCACTGAATTTGACCGGATCGGCCAGTGCCGCATGCGCACCAAACCAGGCGCACGCCGCCAGCAAACACAACAAGCGCCTCATGCTTGCGTCACAGTCTTTTGAGCCAGCTCGCTTGGCATATCCAGCAGATAGCCCTGCACCATATCCACGCCAAACAGCTTCAGCATGTCGAACACCTTTTCATTTTCTACATACTCGGCCACCACGGTCTTGCCCATGCCCTGCGCGATATCGACAATAGCCTTGACGAATACCTGGTTGTCGGTGTCCAGATGCAAATCGCGGATAAACATGCCGTCAATCTTGATGGTATCGGCATGCAAATGTTTAAGGTACGCAAAAGAGGAAAAGCCGGTACCAAAGTCATCCAGACAAATGCCACAACCCATCTGCCGCAGCGCTTCGATCAGGCGCTGTGCATCATGCATATCGGACACCGCCGATGTCTCGGTCAATTC
>JAYUCZ010000021.1:0-5572 GCA_043740065.1 Thiobacillaceae bacterium
ACCTTTTCGGCGTGGTGGCCGACCAGTTGCGGGAAGGCGATGACCAGGCCGACCATCACCAACTGAATCAGCAGGAAGGGAATTGCGCCCCAGTAAATATCGCTGGTTTTGATTTCCGGCGGGGCGACGCTCTTCAGATAAAACAGCGCAAAGCCAAACGGTGGATGCATGAACGAAGTCTGCATGTTGACCGCCAGCATCACGCCGAACCAGATCGGGTCAATGCCCAGCTTCAACGCCACCGGCAGCAGCAGCGGCACGATGATGAAGGCGATCTCGAAAAAGTCGAGGAAGAAGGCCAGCAAAAACACCAGAATGTTCACTGCGATTAAAAATCCGATCACGCCGCCGGGCAGGTGTTCGAACAAACCCTCTACCCACAGGTCGCCGGACAGGCCGCGGAAGGTCAGCGAAAATACCGTGGAGCCGATCAGGATGAAAATCACAAACACGGTGAGTTTCAGCGTGCTGTCCATCGCCTGTTGGGTAATGTTCAGCTTGAGCTTGCCCTTGACGGCCGCCAGCGCCAATGCGCCGGTCGCACCCAGCGCACCGCCTTCGGTGGGCGTGGCAACCCCCAGCAAGATTGTGCCCAGCACAAGAAAAATCAGCACTAGCGGTGGCACCAGCGAAGTGAGCACGCGGGTGGTGAGTTGGCTGGAAGTGAGCGTGCGTGCCGAGGCAGGCAACGCGGGCACGGCGGCGGGTTTAAAGATGGACACGCCCAGAATAAACAGTGCAAACAATCCCACCAGCATCAGCCCCGGCAGCAATGCGCCCTTGTACATTTCTCCGACCGAAGCGCCCATTTGATCGGCCAGCACGATCAGCACGAGTGACGGCGGAATGATTTGCGCCAACGTGCCGGAGGCGGCGATCACTCCGGAGGCGAGGCGTTTGTCGTAGCCGTAGCGCAGCATGATGGGCAGCGAAATCAGCCCCATGGCAATCACCGAAGCCGCGACCACGCCGGTGGTGGCAGCCAGCAATGCGCCAACAAAAATCACCGCATACGCCAGGCCGCCGCGTATGCCGCCAAACAATTGCCCGAGCGTGTCGAGCAGTTCCTCGGCCATGCCGGAGCGTTCCAGAATCAGCCCCATAAATGTAAAGAACGGAATCGCCAGCAAAGTCTGATTGCTGGCAATGCCATACACGCGCTCGGGCAGTGCTTGCAACAGCACAAAATCAAACGCACCGACTTGTATGCCGATCACGGCAAACAGCAAACCATTGGCGGCCAGCGAAAACGCCACCGGGTAGCCCAGCAGCAAAAACACCATCAGGCTGGCGAACATCAGCGGGGCGAGGAATTCCATCAGACTTCCTGCGCCGGTTTTTCAAGCGGCAATGTGATATGGCCTGTCAGCACGCCGATGCGCTTGATGACTTCGGATACGCCTTGCAAAAACAACAAACCAAAGCCGATGGGCAGTAACAATTTCGCTGGCCAGCGGACTAGCCCGCCATCGTCCGGCGACATTTCGTGCATGCGCCAGGCATCCATAAACAGTGGCCACGACAGCCAGGCCAACAGTCCGGCAAACGGCAGCAGAAATAGCAGACCGCCCAGCAAGTCCAGCCAGGCTTGCCCGCGCGGTGACAGGCGCTGGTAAAAAATGTCGATGCGCACATGGCCGTTGTGTTTAAGCGTGTAACCCGCACCCAGCAAAAACAGCGCGCCAAACACATACCACTGCGCCTCCAGCCAGGCGTTGGAACCCTGGCCAAGAAAATGCTTGGACAGCGCGTTGCCGCTGGCAATCAGCGTGGCCAGCAGCACGCCCCACATGACGATGCGGCCAACCAGTTCGTTGAGGCGGTCGATAAGACGACTGAGAGTAAGCAAAGTCTGCATTTAGAGTGCTCCCGCTTCTTTTAATAGTTCCGCCAGGCGTTCGGCCACCAGCCGATAGCCTTCGGCATTGGCATGAATCGGGTCGGATTTCAGGCGGGGATTTTTTAGCACGTCGTCAAGAATTTCGCCCTCGTAGGGCAGGTCAAATTCATCGGCGAGTTTTTCGTACAGGGCGGGCGAGCCGGAAAACAGTTTGGCTTGCGGCACGCCAATCAGCACTACGCTGGCACCGGATGCGCGGATGGCTTGAATCATTTGGCGCAGGTTGGATTCGATGGTGGCCATGCTTTGCTGACGCAACATGTCGTTGCCGCCCAGGCACAGCAGCACGATTTTGGGGCGGTGTTCTTCCAGCACGGCGGGCAGGCGCAGCAGACCGCCTGCGGTGGTTTCGCCGGATACCCCGGCATTGACGATGTCGCGCCCGGTGGTTTTGGATAGCCAGGCCGGGTAGGACGATTCGGCTTCTGCGCCCACACCTTCGGTGAGGCTGTCGCCAAACGCCACGATCACGTCATTGGCTTGCAGCTTGGGGAGTTGCGGCGGGCGGTCGCAGGCGGCCAGCAGGGCAAAAAACAACAAGTACAGAGCTAACCGAATGATAGAAAAATTCTCCCTCACCCCTAGCCCCTCTCCCGCTGGGAGAGGGGAAGTGGAAGGCCAGCCCTTCATTTATTCCCCCGCCACCATCATGTTGCCCACCAGAATCGAGCCGGTTTGCTTGCTGCCGCGCACGTCCACATCGTTGCCGATGGCCTGGATGTCACGGAACATGTCCTTGAGATTGCTGGCGATGGTGATTTCTTCTACCGGATATTGAATCTCGCCGTTTTCTACCCAGAAGCCCGCCGCGCCGCGTGAGTAATCGCCGGTGACCATGTTGGTGCCGTGGCCGAGCAATTCGGTTACTAACAGACCGGTGCCCATTTTTTTCAGCAATCCGGCCAGATCCAGATCGCCTGACTGCAAGATTAAATTGTGGCTGCCACCCGAGTTACCGGTGCTGACCATGCCGAGCTTTCTGGCCGAATAGCTGGACAGGAAATAACCTTGCACCACGCCGTTTTTGACCACCTCACGCGGGGCGACTTTAACGCCTTCGTTATCGAACGGGCAAGAACCCAGGCCGCGCTGGATGAACGGGTCTTCGCGCAGGTTGACCAGCGGCGAGAAAATTTCCTGCCCCAGGCTGTCCAGCAAAAACGAAGATTTGCGATACAAACTGCCACCCGATACCGCGCCGACAAAACTGCCGATCAGGCCAGAGGCAATCGGCGCCTCAAACACCACCGGACAGTTGCGTGTGCTTAAACGCTGGCCGTTCAAACGCCGCACCGCACGTTCGCCCGCAGTGCGGCCAATTTCTTCGGGCGAGTGCATGTCTTCGGCATGGCGTGCCGAGGTGTACCAGTAGTCGCGCTGCATGTTGCCGTTGTCAGAGGCGATTACCGCCGCCGAAATGCCCTGGCGCGAACCGGCATAGCCGTTGCAAAAGCCCAGCGAATTGGCGTAAATAAAATGCGATGCCTGGCTGGAAACGCTCGCGCCTTCCGAGTTGTCGATGCGCCGATCAACTTTAAACGCAGCGGCTTCGCAGGCTTTGGCAATTTCAGCGGCTTCTTCCACGCTTAAATTCCACGGCTGGTACAAATCCAGATCGGTTTGTTCGCTACTCAGCCAGGCCGCATCCGCCAGCCCGGCGTGTTCGTCATCGGCGGTGTAGCGGGCGATGGTGGCGGCTTTTTCCACGGTGGCTTTCAGCGCGGCATCGGATAAATCCGACGTGCTGGCGTGACCCTTGCGGTTGCCCACATACACCGTTACCGCCACGCCCTTGTCCTTGTTGTATTCAACCGTTTCGATCTCGCCCTTGCGCACGCTCACGTTCTGGCCAAAACCTTCGGATACCTCAGTGTCGGCGGCAGTCGCGCCAGCGGTTTTTGCGTAATCCAGCACTAGCTGCGCGATGCGTTTGAAATCGTCTTGCGTATAGGAAAAATTTGATTTGGGCGTGGAGGCGGACATAAATTCTTCGGATGAGGTGGGTAGCAACGTAAAATGAGCCTTATTTTACGTCCCTATTGCCCACTATGCGCGAAATACAGCAACCCTTTGAAGACGATGGATACGATGGATTGGACGAAGACGGCCAACCCCTGCCGCCCTCCAAAACCCAGCGCAAGAATGCCATGCACTCTTTGCAGGATATTGGCAAAGAACTGGTCAAACTGCCCGCCAGCAAGTTGGCAAAAATCGTTCTGCCAGATGACCTGCGCGTCGCCATCATGGACTATCGGCGGTTTACCAAAAACGAGGCGATCCGCCGCCAGATGCAATACATAGGCCGCCTGATGCGCAAGATCGACCCCGCGCCGATCGAAAAACAACTGGCCGCGTTCCGGGGCGAATCCAACGAAGAAAAAGCCCTCATGCACCGCATCGAACGCTGGCGCGAACGTTTGATCGAACAGGACGACGCGCTGACTTTGTTCCTGAATGAGTATCCGCAAGCCGACGTGACCCTGCTACGCCAGTTGATCCGCAATACCCGCTTTGAAGCCACGAAAAACAAACCGCCAAAATCCAGCCGCTTGATATTTAAAATGGTGCGCGAGGTGTTGGAGCCGGGAGTGCAGGAAGTGGCAGAAAAGCTTGGTGAGGAAGAATAGCCCGCAATCTATGCTTTAAACCCCCTCTCCCTCAGGGAGAGGGTTGGGGTGAGGGTGAGGTCTTTGCTTATATTGAGTACTCAACTAACGGACATGGCGATTCGCCACCCCGGAATATGAAACTTCTTCGCGCCGTTCCGTTCTCTCACGTTATACAAGTAGGGCGCAATCGGTATTGCGCCGGATGTTTTAAGCCCGCCATGCCCCATTTTGACGTTTGAGCCTGCGCTTTATTTAATCCGGTATTTGTTCCGCAAGCCCAGCCCCATCAAGAACAAAAACGCCAGGCTCGCTATGGCCTTGAAAACACCCCAACCGCGCATCACTGGCGGGTCAATGGGGGTGCCAAACAGCTTGCAATTGACGGCATGGTTTTGCTTGCCCGTATCCGTAAAGTCCAGCAAACCGCCCGCGCGGAACATGGCATATTCAAACACCGCACGTTCGTAACTTAATTTCAACAGCGGGGGTTGACCCGGCGGGGGTATGCACAGTGCCTGATTGGCACATTCAGCGCTTGTGCCATAGGTGGCACACGCCATCGTTAGCACCACACTCAGTAGCAACAAACCCACATACCCCATCAGCGGCCGCATAAAAGAGCGCCCATAGTCAGACAGCTTTTCATACAGCCACGTCACCGCCTTAAACGCCCAGGGCGCGGACTTAGGCGTGGTTTGCAAACGCTTGGCGCGCAACTCCATGGCATTAAAATTTAGCGCCTGATCCGTCTGCCCATGTTCATCTGCCAAACGCTTCAAAAAACTGATGTTCTTGATCGCATCTTCGCTGTCTTCCTTTTTTGGAAAGTAACTATCGTTCGAAAACTCCAGCCGCGTACTGTCAATTTTGCAACCGCGAAACCCCGGCGTATGTGCAAGAAACCGCACTCGCTCAAAATGTCCCACATTCTCAAATACCGCATTCTCAAAATCAGCTTGTTTTTTAAAGCAGGCGGATTCAACTTTGAAGTGCAACTTTTGTAAGTGGCGGATTCAACTTTGAAGTGCAACTTTTGTAAGTGAATTTAAGTGGTGAGCTGCGT
>JAYUCZ010000022.1:0-5549 GCA_043740065.1 Thiobacillaceae bacterium
GCTCCTTTTACTTGGTCGTTTAAGTGGCTCGGATGCTAACGCAGCTCACCACTTAAATTCACTTACAAAAGTTGCACTTCAAAGTTGAATCCGCCCCAGGTTTAAGCGTTACAAATCGCCATTTGCGGCCGCGCGCATCATGCTGTCCATGCGCTGGTTGAGGTCGGTAGCGCTTTTTGCAAGTTCTGGTGTGAGACCGAGTTGTGTTTCATAGCCTTTTACCCAGTCCAGGCTCCAGTCCAGCATTAGCACCCAGATATCCTTGTTGCTGTCTTCCATAATGGTGATGCGGCAGGGCAGGAAAACGACAAACTCAGGACTGACTTTCAGGAGCTCGCGTGCCACGGCGATATCGCAGAAAGAATAGACTTCGATGCGCGGTGCTTCCATGTCGTTCAGCACAACCTGAAAATCCTTCCACATCAGATTTTCGCCCACTTTTTTTACGTTGACCTGATTGGCGCGCAGAAACAGGGATTCCCTGACTTCATCAAAGGTCAATCCCGGTTTGGCCTTGTATTTGCGTGCGAAATAATTCATGGAATCTGCCATGGACATGCGTAACAAGCCGGTCATCATGGGCAGCGCCATTTGCATCATCTGGGTTTTTTCCTGCTGGGAAACAGCGCGGCGCATGGTGTAAGGTTTGATGGGCTGGCTTGGCGCAGCCTGAACCGGGGTAGGGAAGGGCAGGAACATTGGCTGCATGGGAACTTGCATGGGAATCTGCATAGGAATCTGCATAGGAACCTGCATAGGAACCTGCATAGGTGCCTGATAGACAGGCATCACGTAGGGCGAAAGCCAGGGGTTTTGCATAGGGACTGCCACTGGGGCAGCGGCCATTAGTATGGGTTCTGCAATAGCCTTTGCGACCAGCAGAGCGCCGGTTGCCAGAACCAAAAATTTCGATATGTTCATGAAACCCCCCATTGTTGTGAATGGATACATCATAAGGCTCGGGCAGTTTTTTTGGAATTGATGGGGGTCAAAAATGCGAATGAATGTGCGCAGACTAAATTTCGCCGTTCGCCGCTGCCCGCATCATGTTGTCCATTTTGTCGCGGATTTCGATGGCGGCTTTCTTGAGCTCTGGTGGAATGCCCATGGATTTGCCGGAGTAGTCCAGCCAGGTTGCATCCCAGTCTTGCGTCATGACCCAGATATTCTTGTCGGCATCTTCCATTACGGTAATGCGGCAGGGCAGATATACGGCCATTTCCGGGATGAGTTTCAATAGTTGCCGACCTATGGCGATGTCGCAAAAGCTGAAAATTTCCACGCGTGGGGCGGTGTCGTCATTTAGCACAGCCTTAAAGTCCTTCCACATCAGATTCTCGCCAACGAGCTTGAAGTTCACCTGATTGCCGCGCAGTTTCAGCGATTCCACCACTTCATCAAATTTCAGGCCGGGCTTGGCCTTGTATTTGACGGTCATGTAATTCATGGCCTCACGCGCATCGAGCTGCATCATGTTTGCCATCATCGGCATGGCCATTTGCAGGTAACGCTTTTTTTCTGCCGGTGAAATAACGCGGTTCATCTGGTAGTCGCGATACGCCGGCATGGTGGCTTGCTGGGTAAAGATGGGACCATAGGGGGTTTGCGTGGGCGTAATCCAGCCGCTCTGGCCCTGGAGGTAAGGGTTTTTTGTGGGTTCAGCAGGTGCTGGAGAGTTGGTTTTTCCCTGCGGCATGATGGGTTGAAGCACCGGCGCGGGCTGGACGGCGAAGACGTTGATGCTGGTCATCAGGCCAAGCAGGATGGCAAATATTTTCATGGCGTTTCTCCCTGGGAATCTGCAATGCTATTCAGGTCTGGAGGGGCAGTCAATCGGCCTGATATACATCAGGGTGAAAGTTTGGAAATACCTGTCTCAAGCGAGTTTGTATCTTGCCTATCCGGTTGATTGCCAAATGCTTGAGCGTACCCAAGGCGGCATTGGCCTTCGTAGGGCGGAAAAGCGTAGCGCCTTCCGCCGAATGTGGGTCGTTCATACGGCGGATAACGCTACGCTCATCCGCCCTACGGGGAAGGTGGTTTTGGCAATCAACCGGATAGGCAAGGTTTGTGTCAAGGCTGGTTTGTATCAAGGCTGTTTGTGCCAAGGAAATTTCTCAGGCGCAGGTATTCGGCCTGCAAGTCTTCAATCAGCGCTTCTGCTTCTGCCCAGTTGTCTTGTGTAAATGCGGTTTCCAGAAGTGTGGCAGATCGTAGCAGCACATCCGCAGAGATCGCGGCGGCGGCACCACGCAGGCTGTGCGCCTCGTGCTTGCCTTGCGTGACATCGCGGTCTTCCAGCGCAGTTTGCAGTTTGTCCAGGGAGATTTCCGTCGTCTCCAGAAATATTCGGGTCATTTCATGCAGAAATTCGGGGCGATGGCGTGTCGCGAGTTTGCCAAGGTCAAGCGGCGGAGGCAGGTCGATTACTGCCCCTGGCAGCCAGCGCGCCAGCACGGAAATAAGCGCGGCTTCCTCGTAAGGTTTGGTCAGGTAATCGTTCATGCCTGCCGCCATGCATTGTTCGCGAAAATCCTGACTTGATTGCGCGGTCAGGGCGATGATGGGGGTTTGGCCGATTTTGCCCGGCAGGGAGCGGATGGCACGGGCGGCTTCAAGGCCATCCATTTCTGGCATTTGCCAGTCCATCAGGATGATGTCCCAGGGTGCAGCCAGCGCCTTGTCGATGGCCGAACGGCCTGTGGAGGCAATGTCTGTTTGTAAACCCAACGCCGTTAACTGATAAGTAAGAACTTTCTGATTGACCGGGTTGTCTTCTGCGATCAGAACGCGGCCACTGAAGCGCTCTATTCGGGGATGCTGCAAGAGCGCGGTTTCCAGC
The DNA here is from genome assembly GCA_043740065.1 of Thiobacillaceae bacterium. GTDB lineage: Bacteria > Pseudomonadota > Gammaproteobacteria > Burkholderiales > Thiobacillaceae > UBA6918. The sequence continues at coordinate 2,843 of JAYUCZ010000022.1, forward strand.
CCGGCCGGCGCAGGTTGCAGCGGCAACTCCAGCCAAAACAGGCAACCTTGCCCAGCGCCAGGAGGAGGGCTGATCACGCCGATCCTGCCCTGCATCAGTTCAACCAATTGGCTACAGATCGCCAGACCTAATCCGGTTCCGCCAAATTTGCGCGTGGTGGATGCATCCGCCTGTGAGAAGGCATTGAATATCCTGTCCTGCACCTCGGTAGCGATACCGATGCCTTCGTCCTGCACCTCGATGCGGAACCATTGCTCGTCAAGCGCACGTGCCCTGATATGAATATGGCCGCGTGAAGTGAACTTGATTGCATTGTCGATCAGATTAAGCAAAATCTGACGCAGGCGATGCGGGTCGCCAAGCACGGCAGATTGCAATTCTAGAGAAAACTGCGTGTCCAGAGTGAGTGCTTTTTCCAGCGCACGCGGCTGGTACAGATCCGCTACGCCTTGTAAAACCTGGGCGGGCAGGTAGGGGATGTGTTCCAGAGAAAGTTTTCCAGCCTCGATTTTAGAAAAATCCAGAATATCGTTGATGACGTTCAACAGCCCTTGCGAAGACTGCCTTAGCGTCATGGCATATTCGCGCTGGCTACCGGTAAGCGGCTCGCGTAGCAGCAGGTCGGACATGCCCATAATGCCATGCATGGGTGTGCGGATTTCATGGCTGACATTGGCAATGAATTCGCCTTTGGCCTTGGCGGCGGCCAGCGCTTCGTCATGCGCGGCCTTGAGTGCGGCATCAACTTCCTTGCGTTCGGAGATGTCGCGCATGATGGCCTGAATAACCGGCTTGCCGCCCAGTTGCATGGCGTGCAGGGCGATCTCGGACGGAAACAAGCTACCGTCTGCACGCTGCCCTGTCCACTCCATAAACGCGTGGCCTTCCTGCTGCGCCTGGATGATGTATTTCAACGCATATTGCAGCGCCGTCTGACCATTATTCTGGAGTGGAGCACCAAGGCTGGCGATGGGGGTACGCAGGAATTCCGCTACGCTTTGCATGCAGAACATCTGCAAGGTGGCTGGATTGCAGTCGATAAAACCGTCATCGCCCAGAATGACGACCGCATCCGAATTGGATTCGAACAAAGTCTGGAATTTCAGCTTTTCCGCATCCAGCAGCCGGGTTTGGGTTAGCACCTTGCGCGAAACCGCGACGGCGACGGTGGCCACCAGCAAAACCGCAATGATGCCCAGCGCCAGAATAAAACTGCGCGTAGCAATATAGTCTTGATAGGCATTTTTTAGCGCGAATTCATTGGTTTCGCGTTGAAGCTGTGTCATGTCGTCCAGCGCGGCCACCAGCTTCTTTTGCAGCGGAATGGCCTGTTGCTGCAACATGATTAACGCACCGTAGTTATTCTGTTCCATGGCCGCGCTAACCACATCGAACATGACCGGCTGGTTGATCCGGGTAATGTCATCCACCTCGGCCAACAACTTTTTTTCTTCGACAGAATCCTGTATGTCGACCAACTGATTTCTGTCCTTGGCGTAGCGCTCCCCCAGCTTTAAAAATTCCAGGAACAGTTCGTCCTTTTCCCATGGATCAATCGACACCACAATATCGTGCATGAGGATAGCGCGGTCACGTAAAGTGTCGCGCATGCGTGTGGCCAAGCGGGTCTTAACGTTGTTAACCGCCACCACTTTTTCAAGCTGCTGGTTGACCTCGGCCATCTGCGTAACGGACAGCACGATCATGCCAAGCAGTAACAGCATCGCTATGCTGAAACCCAGGCCAACATTTAGTAACAACTGGCGGAGGTGTAATGGGGTCAGGTCTTGCAATGCAACATTACCCTTTGGCTGGGTCTTCATGGTTTTTCACCATCCGGCTGACGGTTGAATAATGCACGCCGAAATGCTGCGCAATCGCTGCCATCGTATGCTGACCGGACAGATATGCATGTGCCATCGCTTCGTTGCGTACATAGCGCTGCTCAAAATCCGCCAGCGGTTGCGTTAGCCCGCGTCGCTGGGCGCGGGGTATTTCATCCAGTGCCGGTTTTAGCTCGATCTGCGCCTGCATTTTTTTAACGAAGGCATCCGAACCCAGGTAAATCTGCCCCTGCAACTGCGTCCACACGCTGGGCAAACGCGCACCCTCATGCACAAACTGCACATATTTGCGGATTGCGCTGGCACGCTGGCGGCCAAACTGTGCCAGCGTCCAATCCGTTTGCAACCACTCGGGACTGGATGCCTGCCCGCAAGTGGCAAGGTAACTGCTCCACGGCCAGGCTTCCAGCCGCTTAACCATGCCCGCACGCAACGGGTTTAACACCACATAACGCGCCAGCTCAAGCAGGTAGCTGTCCCGCTCCACCAAAATGGCCTTGTATCGTCCTTGAAACACATGCCCCACGCGCCCGTGCATACGGTTGAAACGCTGCGTGTAAAGACCATTAAGCTGCCGCATCCCCTCCGCCAGATTCGCCTCCGGCGTTTCAATCAAAAGATGGTAGTGATTAGTCATCTGACACCAGGCATGGCACACCCAGTTAAAACGCTTGCAGACCTGGCTTAACGCCGCCAGCCACACATCCCTGTCAGCGTCCGACAGATAAATATCCTCCTGCCCGTCTCCCCGCGAGGTCACGTGGTAAAGCCCACCAGCCAGCTCAAGTCTTAAAGGACGCGCCATGGGGTTAGTTTGACATGGGGGAATGTGTTAATGCAAGACCTGACCCCGTGACTTGTGC
>JAYUCZ010000023.1:0-5512 GCA_043740065.1 Thiobacillaceae bacterium
TAGGGAGACATCGGGATTTCAACTGACGAACACGCCGCCAGCGCGATGACCAACGGAATCAGACGCAGGGTTTTCACTTACCTACTCCGGACATAATCTGCAAAGGCGGTATCATAACTGAGTTTCAATCCCGATTCGGAGCCGCGCATGAGCCACCCCAACGATCTCAAAAACATAGGGCTCAAAGCCACATTGCCCAGACTGAAGATTCTTGACCTGTTCGAGAACAGCAACAAACGCCATATGACGGCGGAAGAAGTGTATTCACTGCTCAAGGAAGACGGCCAGGACATTGGCCTGGCTACCGTTTATCGCGTGCTGACGCAATTTGAGCAAGCCGGCCTGTTGATGCGTCATCACTTTGACAGCGACCGCGCCGTGTTCGAACTCAACCAGGGCGAACACCATGACCATCTGGTCTGCTTGCAATGCGGTCGGGTGGAAGAATTTTATGACGAAGAAATCGAGAAACATCAGAAAGAAGTTGCCGAGTCACGCGGCTTCAGCATTCACGAACATTCGCTGCAAATTTACGCGAATTGCATGAAAAATCCCTGCCCGCACCGCACACGCAAGTAGCCGTTCCAAAAACGGCTGCCGGGGAACGAGCTGCTCAAGCCGTTTTTTTACGCCTTACCTCAGCCTTGCCAGCCGAGGCCGCGAGCATTTCGCGGGCATGTTGCAGCGTGGTTGCGGTAATTTCCTTGCCGCCCATCATGCGTGCAAGCTCATGTTCACGCGCTGCATTGCCCAGCGCACTAGCCTGGCTGACAACCTTGTCCCGGCCCGCCAGCTTGCTGACCAGATAATGTTGCGTGCCCCACGCCGCCACCTGCGGCAAGTGCGTAACCACCAATACCTGACGGGTTTGTGCCACTTGCGCGAGGCGTCGGCCAATCGCTTCTGCGACTGCTCCACCAATGCCGACATCCACTTCGTCAAAAATCAGCGTCGGCACCCCCGCCTGACCCGATAGCGCAGTCTGAATCGCCAGGCTGATGCGTGAAAGCTCGCCACCAGAAGCCACTTTGTCCAGCGCATCTGGTGCCAGGCTGGCATGGCTGCTGACTAAAAAACGCACTTCTTCAAGCCCGTGAGATTGCGCCTCACTCGCCGATAATCTGATTTCAAAACGACCTTCACCCAACGCCAGTTCGGCCATGGTTTGCGTAACGGTTTCAGACAAACGCACAGCAGCTTGCTGGCGCAGTTTGGATAGTTCTTTCGCGCACTGGTAATACGCCTGCTCTGCCTGCTTGAGCTGATTTTCCAGTGCGCCAATATCCTGTCCAGCTTCAAGTTCTGCCAGTCGATGTGTCCAGACGGCATGGCGTTCAAACAATTCCACCGGGGTCAAACGATGTTTGCGTGATACACGCAATGCCTCCGCCATTTGCCGATCCAGTTCGGCCAGGCGTTGCGGATCCACGCTAAGGCGATCCGCGTAACGATTCAGTCCGTGGCGAATTTCTTCCATGTTGTCGATTGCCGCATCGAACAAAGCACCCTCATCGGCAAGACGGTTGTCCTTGTCGAGCATTTCCTGCAATTGGGAACGTGCGCCATGCATGCGATGCAATAAACCAGTTTCTTCATCTTCGATCGCGCCAAGCAGGTTGGCACTGGTCTCGATCAGGCCGGACATGTGCCCATGGCGTTGATGCTCGGCCTGGAATTCCTGCCAATTTTGCAGCACATCCAACAAAGGGGTCAGTTCCGCCAGCGCGGCTTCCAAGCCCTCTTTTTCCAGCAATTTTGCGCCCGCGTCCTGCTGCGCAGATTGCAGGTGTTTTCTTGCCGCTTGCCATGCCTGCCAGGCTTCTGCTGTGGCGCGCAGCTCGGTGCGAGCGTTGGCAAACTCATCTAACAGATCACGCTGCACTGCAGATTTTAACAGGGCGTGGTGCGCATGCTGGCCGTGAATATCGACCAGTTTCTCGCCTAGTTCCTTGAGTTGCGCCAACGTCACCGGCGAGCCATTGATAAAGGCACGGCTGCGGCCTTCCAACTCCACCACGCGGCGCAGCAGGCAGGTTTCCACATCCAGGCCAGCTTGCTCCAGCCAGACTTGCACCCCGGGCAAACCACCCGCTTGAAACTCGGCAGAAATTTCAGCGCGCTTCGCACCCTTGCGCACGATGCCGGATTCGGCGCGATCACCCAAGACCAGTGACAGCGCATCGACCAGGATGGATTTTCCGGCGCCGGTTTCGCCTGTTAATACCGTCATACCGGATGAGAAATCCAGATCCAGCGACTCGACCAATACAAAATCGCGGATGGATAAGGCGTGCAGCATCAGAGTTGTTTTCCCCAGTGCAGCTTCTGGCGCAGCGTATCGTAGTAGCTGTAATGCTTGGGATGCAGCAGGGTCACGTTATAGGGCACGCGGCAAATCCGCACCTTGTCGCCCTGATGCAGGTCGAAATGGTTTTGCCCGTCAAAATGCACGCGCGCGTCGTCAACATGGAGCAGGTTGATATCCACACTGGATTGGCTGCTCACCACAATCGGTCGCGCCGACAGGGTATGTGGACAGATCGGCACGAGAGTGATGGCTTCCAGCGTCGGGTATAAAATTGGCCCGCCCGCAGACAGTGCATAGGCGGTGGAACCCGTCGGCGTGGCAATCACCAGACCGTCAGAACGCTGGGTGTAAACAAATTCGTTGTCGATAATGACTTCAAATTCGATCAGGCGACCTGTTCCGGCCTTGCTCACCACCACGTCGTTAAAAGCCGAAGCCTCAAATCTGGTCTCGCCATTGGTTTCCACGCGTGCCGACAACAGGATGCGCTGTTCAATATCGTATTCGCCCGCCAACATGCGAGATAGCTCGGCCTGCATATCGTCCATCAGGATGTCGGTCAGAAACCCCAGGCGACCCTGGTTTACGCCGATGAGCGGCACCGGGTAGGGTGCCAATGCACGGGCAATCGACAGCATCGTGCCATCACCGCCCAGCACCACCACCACATCGGCCAGCGTGGCCAGCTCGGTCAATTTGGCCTGCGGGTAATCGCAATGTTCGATGTGTTCTGCCGTGCGCCGGGCAATCACCACCTCATAACCCTGTAGCGACAGGTAAGCTGCCAGATCCTTTACCGATCCGGCGATGGTCTGGCTGTCATGTTTGCCCACCAGGGCGACTTTGTGGAAAGCTTTTGGCATGGCCTCATTATACGGTTGTAGAATTCCCTAACAGAACCCCTTCCCCTCTAAATGCTCACCGACCGCGCACGCATCCTGCTAAAAACCCTGATCGAACGCCATATCGTCGAAGGCGAGCCGGTCGGATCACGCACCCTGGCCAAACATGCCGGACTGGATCTGTCTTCGGCCAGCATCCGCAACATTATGGCCGACCTGGAAGACATGGGCTTTGTGTCCAGCCCGCACACTTCTGCTGGCCGTGTCCCCACGCCGCGCGGTTATCGGTTTTTTGTTGATACCTTACTGACGGTGCGCCCGCTGGAACAGGTGGACCTTGGCCAAATGCAGCGCCAACTCATCCCTAATGACCCGCAAAAACTCATCGCCACTGCGTCCAGTTTGCTTTCCGAGCTCACCCATTTCGCCGGGCTGGTGATGACACCCAAGCGCAACCCGGCATTCCGGCAAATCGAATTTCTGCAACTTTCCGACAAACGTCTGCTGCTGATTATCGTGACCCAAGAGGGCGAGGTAGAAAACCGCGTCATACTTACCGCACAACCCTACACGCAATCGCAGCTCACCGAGTCGGCCAATTATTTCAACCGGCACTTTACTGGCTACACTTTCGAACAAGTGCGGCACGCGCTCAAGGAAGAACTCGGCAAAATGCAGGGCGACATGCAAACCTTGATGACGGCGACCGTCAATGCCGGCTCCGAAGCGCTAGACAACCAGCGCGAAACCATGGTGGTGTCCGGTAGCCGCAACCTGCTGGACGTGCAGGAGCTCTCCGCCAACATGCATAATCTGCGCCGATTGTTTGATGCCTTCGAGCAAAAAACCGCACTGTTTAATTTGCTGGAACAGTCGCGCACCGCGCAAGGCGTGCAGATATTTATTGGCGGTGATTCAGACACCCTGCCACTGGACGAATGCAGCCTGGTCACTGCGCCGTACGAAGTCGATGGGCAAGTAGTCGGCACGCTAGGCGTAGTCGGCCCCACCCGCATGGCGTACGAGCGCGTGATTCCGATTGTGGACGTGACCGCACGACTGCTTTCCAACGCACTTTCCTTCCATTGATTTACAGAAAAACCACATGGGCTATTTAAAAGAGCCGGATTTCACACATGGCACGGCAAGCAAAACCGGCCTTCTGCTGATTAACCTGGGTACGCCAGATGCCCCGACCGCCCCTGCACTGCGCCGTTACCTCAAGGAGTTTTTATCCGACCCGCGCGTGGTCGAAATCCCGCGTGCAATTTGGTGGTTGATTCTCAACGGCATCATTCTCAACACCCGCCCCAAAAAATCCGCCGCCAAATACGCCAGTATCTGGATGAAAGAAGGCTCACCGCTCAAAGTACATACCGAGCGTCAGGCAAAATTATTGAAAGGCTGGCTGGGTGAGCGCATCAAGTCGCCATTTCAGGTCGAGTACGCCATGCGCTACGGCAATCCTTCCATTGCCAGCGGAATCGACAAGCTCAAAGCAGCCGGATGTGACCGCATCCTGTTGCTGCCGATGTACCCGCAATATGCCGCATCGACCACCGCCACCGCCAATGATGCCGCGTTTGCGCATCTGGCCAAACTGCGCAATGCGCCTGCCGTTCGCACCATCCGCCACTACCATGACGATGCGGGTTATATCGCGGCGCTGACGCGCAACATCCACGATTACTGGCAAATCAACGGTCGTCCTGATGTGCTGGTGATGAGCTTCCACGGCCTGCCGCGCTACACCCTGGAAAAGGGCGACCCCTACCATTGCAAGTGCCAGAAAACCGGACGTTTGCTGGCCGAGGCTTTAGGTCTTGCACCCGAGCAATACCGCATTACCTTTCAGTCGCGTTTTGGCAAGGCTGAATGGCTGCAACCTTACACTGACAAGACCGTGGAAAAACTGGCGCATGATGGCACTAGCCGCGTGGATGTCGTATGCCCGGGCTTTACGGCTGACTGCCTGGAAACCCTGGAAGAAATCGCGCAAGAAGTACGCGAAACCTTCCTGCTCGCAGGCGGCAAGGAATTTCACTACATTCCGGCGCTGAACGAATCGCACATCTGGATTGAAGCCTTGGGCAAGCTCGCCCTCACGAACCTGGGCGGCTGGATAACCGACGACTGGGATAGGGACGATGCCACACAATCACTTCAAGACTCAGCGCAGCGTGCAACCAGCCTGGGCGCAAGAAAATAATGCGATTAGGCTGGAAACCCGCGCCATATAAGAGTTTCCTGTTGGACAGTTAAAAAATGGCTATGTCACTGTTAACTGTTGAACCTGCCCCATTCCCAGCGCTGCGAGCAGGATATTGCGGGGCTGCGGGGCATTATTGCAGCGTTCGATCAG
>JAYUCZ010000024.1:0-2290 GCA_043740065.1 Thiobacillaceae bacterium
TTTTACCCGGACATGGGGATTTTGTATCTGGATCGGCTGGGGCAGTTGGTTGGCGCAGCGCTGACACGGCTGGCATGAAAAACAAGGTCGAACAAAGAGAACAGGAGGACAAGAGGAAACCCCGAAGAGTTTTTCCTCCTGTCCTCCTGTCCTCTTTGTAATTTTTCATGCTGGATGTCGTTCAGCGCTACCTTGTTCACCTTGCCGCCGAACGACGGCTATCGCCATTAACGGTGGAAAACTACCAGCGCGATCTGCAAAATCTGCTTCAGTTGGCCGAAGCAACCGATTTGCAGACACTGGATAGCCAGCACATCCGTAGCTTTATCGCCAGGCTGCATAGCCGGGGCTTATCTGCCGCCAGCCTGGCGCGCACGCTCTCTGCCTGGCGCGGCTTTTACCGCTTTGCCTGCCAGCGCCTGAATTTTCCGCGCAACCCCTGCACCGACCTACGCGCACCCAAGTCGCGCCGCGCCCTGCCAGAGGTACTGTCGCCGGATACCTGCGCCCAGTTGTTAAATCACGCTCCGGAAGGCCTGCTGGAAATCCGCGACAAGGCGATGTTTGAACTGTTTTATTCCGCCGGTCTGCGGCTGGCAGAACTGGCCGGGCTAAACCTTATTGCGCTGAACTTCGACGCTGGCGAAGCGACCGTGACCGGCAAAGGCGGCAAAACTCGCATCGTGCCCGTCGGCAGCAAGGCCAGCCAGGCGCTAACGCACTGGCTGGGCGAGCGCAACAGCCTGGCATCGGCTCAGGAGGCGGCAGTATTTATCAACCAGCGCGGCACACGCCTATGCATGCGGCAAATCCAGCTCAGGCTCGACCGCTGGGCAAAAAAATGTGGGCTGGCCGCACATGTGCATCCACACATGCTGCGCCATTCCTTTGCCACCCATGTATTGCAGTCTTCCGGCGACTTGCGCGCCGTGCAGGAAATGCTCGGCCACGCCAACATCAGCACCACGCAGATTTACACCCACCTGGATTACCAACACCTGGCCAAGGTGTACGACACGGCCCATCCACGCGCAAAACGTAAACAATCGTAAAATGCACGTTTCGCCCAACCCGGTTCACGGCTGTTCCACATACACTGGCATCAAAGCTGCAGATGACCCCCATCCCCAAAAAATGCCCAAAGAAACACTGGCTTGCCGCGTTTGTCCTGTTTGCCGCCGGCATTAATTTCGCCATAGCCAATTTCGCCATGACCAATTCAGCCATGGCCGATGACTTCTCGCTCCCGGTCAAAACCTATCCGTTCGGCGTGCTCAATCAGCGTTCAGTGAGTCTGACGGTTGAATACTGGAATCCGATTTTGCGTTACCTCAGTGAAAAAACCGGCCTGCCGCTCAGCCTGCGCATTGCCCGCACCGCCAATGAAACCACCGATCTTGCCGTCAAGGGCGAGCTGGCATTCGTCTATACCAACCACCTGTTTACGCCCGAACGAGACAAGCTGGGCTACACGGTGCTGGCACGCCAGGAAGGCGAAGCCATCCGCGGGCAGATTGTGGTGGGCAAAAACGCACCGATCGACAGCCTCAGAGCATTGCATGACCAACCTGTCGCCTATGCCAATCCTTACAGTTTCGCAGGTTATTTTGTGCCCATGGACAAACTGCTGCGCGAGGAGATCAACGTAAAACCCATCTTTGCTGGCAATCAGGAAGCCGCCATGGGGAGGTTGCGCGCTGGTCAGGTAACAGCCGCCGGGGCCAACAGCAAGGTGATGGCTGATTTTGCATTGCGCGAAAATTTTCCATATAAAGTGTTGTGGAGTTCCGAGCCTTATTACGACCTTGCCGTGATGGCACACCCATCCGTACCCAAAAATATCCGCGACAAGATTCGTGATGCGCTGATACTCATGAAAGCCGATCCTGAGGGTTACGCCATTCTGACCATCGCGGCCAGAACCCTGGAACTTTCCAGCCCGCGTGGCTTTGCGCCGGCCACCGATGCCAATTACGACAACTACCGGGTATTCTTCCGCAATATCAGAGTGCCGTTTGAAAACCAATAAATTTACCCTTGTCCAACGGACATGAGCCCGCTCCATCTCTTCAAAAAAAGCAGCCTGCGTACACGCATACTGGTGGTGTTGATTACGCCATTAATGGCCTCTTTCCTGGTTCTTGGCTTCCTGGCGGTTAAGTTCACCCGCGACCAGATCAATAGCGGCCTGAAAACCAGCGCAAACCAGCAAACCAGCCAAATCGCGCACACCCTGACCGAGCCCGCCATAGTGGGCGACCTGCTGTCCGCAGAGCAACACATGCGCATC
>JAYUCZ010000025.1:0-2287 GCA_043740065.1 Thiobacillaceae bacterium
AAACATGCTTGTGTCCGCAATGCGGGCAGACCGGCGCAGCGCCTACCCGGCTTTCAATCAGTGCATATGCCTCTTGCGCATGACCCGACGCGCGCAATCAATCCGTCAACATCTGTTTTCGATGCGGGGTCGGCTTCTCAAGCTCCGCCGTCAACCGCCGAAATTCTTCTGCTTTCATGAAAACCCCTATCCCGTTGATTCGCCTGAAGTTAGGATAGACCAATATTTAACAGTGACATAGCCTAGATAAAGGACAGAAATATGACAACAACATGGAGACAACACACCCTCACGGCAGCGATGCTTGCTTGTGCAGCGGGAGGACTGGGCACATCGGTCGCATCCGCCCAAGAAATTACACGCGGACAGGTCATCGGAACGACGTGTTTCACCTGCCACGGCACCAACGGCATCAGTCCGGGGACTATGCCGAGCATCAACGAAATATCTGCCGAGCGCATGGTCAGCATCCTCAACGGCTTTCGCAACGGTACGCGTGCCGCCACGGTCATGGGTCGCCACGCCAGCGGTTACAGCGATGACGAAATCCGCGAAGTCGCACAGTTCTTAGGCTCGCTCCAGACAAAAGAAAAATAAACATGGCTAAAATTTCACGCAGGGATTTTGTAAAACTGGTCGGCGCGGGCGGCGCGTTGTCGGGTTTGGGTCTGGCAGGTTGCCAAACCCCCCAGCAGTCTGCCTCGCCAGTTGCCACTCCGGCCACCCCGCAAGTCACCCGCGCCGCGCCGCGCGTAGTGGTGGTCGGCGGCGGGTTTGGCGGCGCGACCCAAGTATTTGCGCCTTTACAACCCTTCCATCAACGTCACGCTCATCGAGCAGAACGCCAGTTACATTACCTGCCCGGGCAGCAACTGGCTACTGGGCGGAATGCGCAAGATGGAAGACTTGACCCAAAACTACAATGCCCTGCGCGGCAAGCACGGCATCAATGTCTTGATCGACCGGGTGACTGGCATTGATGCCAACAAGCGAATTGTGGCCATGGCCAGCGGCAAAACCGTGGAATACGACCGCCTGGTGATGTCGCCTGGCATTGATTTCCGCTGGAACGCGATTGAAGGCTACGATGAAGCCGCCAGCCAGTTGGTGCCGCACGCCTGGAAAGCCGGGGCGCAAACCGTGTTGCTGGAAAAACAGTTGCGCGCCATGCCGGACGGCGGCAAAGTCATCATCTGCCCGCCCGCCATGCCGTTCCGCTGCCCGTCCGGCCCGCCCGAGCGCGTCAGCACGATCGCCCATTACCTCAAGACCCAGAAACCGCGTTCCAAGATTTTGATCCTGGATGCGAAAGAAAGCTTTTCCAAACAGGCACTGTTTACGGAAGCCTGGAACGAGCTTTATCCCGGCATCATCGAATGGGTGGCCGGCACCAAGGGCGGGCTGGTCAGCCGCGTGGATGCCAAAACCCACACTGTCTATACAGATGGCGGCATCACCGCCCAAAAAGGCGACGTGGTCAACATCATTGCGCCGCAACGCGCCAGCGATATTGCCGTGTCATCGTGATTGTCCAACAAGGATGGCTGGTGTCCGGTCAACCAGCTCAACTTCGAATCCACGCTGGTACCCGGCATCCATGTCATCGGCGACTCGTCGGTGGCGGGCGCACTGCCCAAGTCCGGCCATACCGCCAACAACATCGGCAAGATGACGGCGGCGGCCATTGTCTCGATTTTCCGTGGGGTCAAGCCGCCGACACCCTCGCATGTCAACACCTGCTACAGCCTGGTTGGCCCGGAATACGGCATCAGTATTGCGACGATTTACCAGCTTGGCGCAGACGGCGTGCTGGCTGCGGTAAAAGGCTCCGGCGTCAGCCCGTCCGGCGCACAAGGCGCGATGCGCCAGCAGAAAGCCCTGCACGCACAGGGCTGGTACACCAGCATTACAGCAGACTCGTTCGGCTGATTTTCCCGCAAACCCTGATTTATCCCCGCCGCTATCTACGCGGCGGGGGGGTAAGTCAGCGGTCTTTTCTGTCTCGGCATCCCGCTCAGGCAGTGATTTCATCTATCCCAAACAGCCGCCGATATTCGCGCATGGCGTAGCGGTCAGTCATGCCTGCGATGTAATCGGCAATGGCACGTGCGCCCTGACGCTGGAAATTTTCCTGATGTTCTGGCGAAAGCAGGCGCGGCTCGGCCATAAAAGCATCGAACAGGTTCTGGATAATGCGTGCGGCCTTGCTGGTCATGCGCATGACTTGATAGTGCTGATAAAGATTGCTGCGCAGATAGCGCTTGAGTTCGCGCTGCTGCTCGGCAAT
>JAYUCZ010000026.1:0-5462 GCA_043740065.1 Thiobacillaceae bacterium
CATGCTTTCCCATCTCAACCCCCCCCAGCGCGAAGCCGCGCAATATCTGGACGGCCCGCTGCTGGTGCTGGCTGGTGCGGGTTCGGGCAAAACCCGCGTGATTACCCACAAGATTGCTTACTTGATCCGCGAATGCGGTTACAAGCCGGGCAGCATTGCGGCGATTACTTTTACCAACAAAGCCGCCAAGGAGATGCAGGAACGCGCCAGCAAGTTGCTTGAAGGCAAAGACGGAAAGGGGCTGATCGTCACCACTTTCCACTCGATGGGGCTGCGCATTCTGCGCGAGGAAGCGGCCTCCGCTGGGTTAAAACCGCGCTTCTCGATTCTGGATAGCGCCGATGCGCTGCAAATTATTTCCGAGATTCTCAAAACCACCGACAAGCAGTTGATCCGCCAGGCCGCGACGCAAATTTCCCTATGGAAAAATAATTTGCTGTCGCCCGCGCAGGCCAAAGAGGCCGCAGAGGACGACCGTCAGCGTACTTGGGCAAAACTGTACGACCGCTACGATGCCACTTTACGGGCGTATCAGGCGGTGGATTTTGATGACCTGATACGTCTGCCCGTGACGCTGTTTGCGCAGCACGACGATATTCGCAATAAATGGCAAAACCGCCTGCGGCATATTCTGGTGGACGAATATCAGGACACCAATACCGCGCAGTATCAATTGCTGAAGCTGTTGACTGGCGTGCGTGCCAGCTTTACCGCGGTGGGTGACGACGATCAGGCGATTTACGGCTGGCGCGGCGCGTCGGCGGAAAATCTGGCGGTGTTGAAGGACGATTATCCGCATCTGCATGTGGTTAAGCTGGAACAAAATTACCGCTCCACCGTGCGCATTCTAAAAGCCGCCAACAGCTTGATTACGCACAATCCAAAACTGTTCGAGAAAAAGCTCTGGAGTGATCTGGGCAATGGCGATGCGATACAAGTCATCTGCGCCAAGGACGACCAGCAGGAAGCCGAAAGCGTAGTCATGCGCTTGCTGGGACACAAGATGCAGCACCGCGCACGTTTCCGCGATTACGCGATTTTGTATCGCGGCAACCATCAGGCGCGGGTGTTTGAGCAGGCGCTGCGCAACGAAAAAATCCCCTACAAGTTGTCCGGCGGGCAGTCGTTTTTTGACAAGGCCGAAATCAAGGACATCACTTCTTATCTGCGTTTGATCGCCAATGCCGACGACGACCCGGCCTTTATCCGCGCCGCCACCACGCCCAAACGCGGCATTGGCGCGGCCACGCTGGAGGCATTGGGCGCAGTCGCCGCAGACTTGAATGTAAGTCTGTTTGAAGCGGTGTTTACCAGTGCCGCCACCGAACGCATGAATGCGCGGCAGCTTGAACAGTTGCGCGAATTTTGCGAGTTCATCAACCGCATCGCGGATCGCGCCGAAAAAGACCCCGCCGATCAGCTTCTGGACGACTTGATGCAGGCCATCGGCTACGAAGCCTGGCTGTACGACCACGAAGAACCCCGCGCCGCCGAAACGCGCTGGAACAACGTGCAGGACTTTGTGCGCTGGCTGAAAAAACGCGGCGAGGAAGACGAAAAAAACCTGCTCGAACTGACCCAAATGGTCGCGCTCATCACCTTGCTGGAAGAACGCGAAGACGAGGAAGCGGATCTGGTCAAACTTTCCACCCTGCACGCCGCCAAGGGGTTGGAATATGACCACGTGTTTCTGGTCGGCGTGGAAGAAAACATCCTGCCGCACCGCGAAGCCGCAGCCGAAGGCCGTCTGGAAGAAGAGCGGCGTTTAATGTATGTGGGCATTACCCGCGCCCGCAAATCGCTGATTGTGAGCTACTGCGAACGCCGCAAACGCGGCGGCGAATGGACGGGTTGCGAACCCAGCCGCTTCATCACCGAGATGGGCAGCGACATCGCCCTGCCGGGCAAACCCGACACCTTGGAGACCCGCCAGCATGGTAGCGACCGGCTGGCCGCGCTGAAAGCCATGCTGACGGCCAGTTGAATTCCCGGCTGAATTCTTGGCGCTAAAAACAAAAAGGCCGCAGAACAATCTGCGGCCTTTTTTGATGTTGCGATTGCGCCAGGTTTACTGTTTCTGGTTTACTTGGACGCACCCACCATGTAATCCACCGCTGCTTTCACATCGGCATCGCCAAGACCCGCATTGCCACCCTTGGCCGGCATGGCGTTCTTGCCCTTGATCGAACTGTTATATAGCGCGTCGTTGCCGGTTTTGATGCGTGCTGCCCAAGCCGCCTTGTCGCCCGTTTTGGGCGCACCCGCTACGCCCGAAGCGTGACAGGCCGCGCAGTTGGCTGTATAGACATCCTTGCCGTTAGCGGCAGGCGCTACGGGAGCGGAAGCCACACCGGCTGCTGGCGCAACCCCTTCAGCAACAGCCGGGGCAGCCGGTGCGTCGGCTTCCGGTGCCTTGAAGCTGGCTCCCGCAGAATTGGCCATATAGGCCACGGTGCGGGCAATTTCCGTGTCGCTCAAATCCGGGTTGCCGCCACGCGGAGGCATGGAGCGAATACCTTCAAGCGCGTGTTTGACCAGTGTGTCGTAACCCTGACCCAAACGCCCGGCCCAGTCGCCCTTGTTGCCCTGCTTGGGCGCACCCAGCGCACCCGATGTATGGCAGGAAGTACACGCCGCAGCAAAAACCTCCTCGCCGGATTTTTCAACCTTGGGCGCGTTGGCATCCAGTGCTTCCAGTTGCGCTACCGGGGCAATGTTTTTGAGGGTGATCTTTTCTGCTGCTTCGCTCGTGTCCACATCCACCTGCTTGCTCTGGATGCTGTTGATCAAAAGAAGAACCAGCACAATGGCAATCAACGGGGCTACCAGCCCGAATACAACAGAAACCATCACCTCCTGCGGTGTGGTCTTGGTCATCTTGGCATCAGCCATGGTTTGTCCCCGGAAAATGATTATTCAAAAGCGTGGATTATAGGTAAACCGGGGCTATCAGGAAAGCCCGCAGCCAGAATGCGAGTGGACGCGGAAAGCCAAAACCGCTAAGCTACGGCCTCCCCCGCGCCCGTAGCTCAGCTGGATAGAGTACTGCCCTCCGAAGGCAGGGGTCGCGCGTTCGAATCGCGCCGGACGCACCAATCATTTATCAGAAAAGGGGCCAATCGGCTCGCCTTTCTATCTTCATTCTCCGCAACCAGTTCAGATGCCGCAATGACGCAATAAAAAGGGGAGCTAAAGCCCCCCTTTATTGCATTTGCTAATGGCATCAACTCAAGCCTTCGTTCGATTTTCTCGATGCGTTCTTTCAGCTTATCGACACTATGCCGATCTGAAATAATCTCGCTGTAGTTATATAGACTCATCCCGGCTGATCTTCGCAATGCCGGTTTCAATGCTCGCAAGCCTTCCCATGATTTCCGCATCACGCTCTCTACTCGCTGTCTGCTCGGCCTGAATTTTCTTCAAGTGTTCAAGCATTAGGTTTTCTATGTTGCTCATGGTTGTGGCTCCTTTGGGTTAGTCTAGCAGCCTGTCGGGCTTGAAGGAAATCGGCTGCAAAATGACCTGATCGGTGCAGATTTCCCCACTTTCCTGCACCAATAGAACAACTATTGGCTTGAAAAGCGTGAAAATCTGCCTTCGCCCAGCTCATTTTTCGCTTCGATTCTTCAAGCCCGACAGGCTGCTAGCATGATGAAATTTGAAACTTCCACCATGCTTCGCATTGCGGGCTTCTCAGCAAGCCTAGTTTGTGGTGCAATAATACTTTAGTAATTTACTCAGGAATTAGCATGTCTGGACTTTCCCCGGATTCCCCCATCCCCACCGAAATCAAGCTGCATAAAACTTCAAAAATACTTGAGGTCGCGTTTAACGATGGCGCGCACTTTGAAATGTCGTTTGAATACCTGCGCACGCATTCTCCCTCCGCCGAAGTGCGCGGCCACGGCCCCGGTCAAGAAACCTTGCAAGTCGGCAAACAGTTTGTGGATATCGAGCGCATCGAGCCGGTAGGTCAATATGCGGTGATGCTGGAGTTTTCCGATCGGCACAATACCGGGATTTATTCTTGGGCTTATTTGTACGAGCTGGGCAAGAACAAGGATGCCTACTGGGCGGATTACTTGGCGCGCATGGCCGCTGCTGGCGCTTCGCGCGAGCCGTTGAGCGCGCAATTCCAGATGCGCCCAAAATCCAAATAAGCATAGACCGACCAGCTACCCTGAACATCAAGAATGTCTGCTTGTCGGCTTTCTGCACACACGCCCTCCGGGGCGCACGTTGTTTTAATCAGCCCTTACGAGCTGGGGCGGCAGCCGTTTAATCTGGCGCAGGCCACGGCCTGGTTCGAGCGTGCGGGCATCTGTTGCGCCTGTCTGGATTTATCGCAACAAAAACTTGACCCCGAAGTTTTACGTGACGCGGAGTTTGTCGCCGTGTATTTAGGCATGCACACCGCCACCCGCATTGCCGCTGCGGCCTTGCCGAAAATCCGCCAACTCGCTCCCAAGGCACGCATCGCGGCGTTTGGCTTGTATGCGTCCGTAAATGCCGACTGGCTGCGTGAGTTGGGCGCAGAAGCGATTTTTGGCGGCGAGTCCGAGCCGGATTTACTGGACTGGGTACAAAATGGGCACGCCCCGTCGCAAACCATCATCCGCCGCGACAAAATCGAGTTTTTGCTGCCCGTGCGATCCGCTTTGCCCAAGCTGGAACGCTATGCCAAGTTGCTGCTTAACGATGGCAGCCAGCAAACTGTGGGCTTTGCCGAGGCCAGCCGGGGCTGCAAACATTTGTGCCGACATTGCCCGGTGGTGCCGGTGTACGAGGGCAAATTCCGCATCGTGCCGGTGGAGATTGTGCTGGCCGACATTGCCCAGCAGGTTGCAGAGGGCGCGACCCATATCAGCTTTGGCGATCCGGACTTTTTAAACGGCCCGACCCATGCGCTGAAAGTCGCCGAGGCGCTGCACGCGCAGTTCCCGAATTTAAACTGGGACGCTACGATCAAGATTGAGCATTTATTGAATCACGCCGACTTGTTGCCCCGACTGAAGCAACTGGGCTTGCTGTTTGTGGTGTCGGCGGTGGAATCGGTGGATGACCACATTCTGCAACAACTGGCCAAAGGCCATACCCGCGCCGAGTTTGTGGCGGCGCTGGCGCTGTGCCGCCAGCACGGCATTGCCCTGGCACCGACCTTCGTACCGTTTACGCCATGGACGAGTCTGGCTGGCTATCGTGATTTGCTGGCTACGCTGCTGGAACTGGAATTGGTGGAATCCGTGCCGCCGATTCAACTGGCCATTCGTCTGCTGGTTCCCAAGGGTTCGTACCTGATGCATCTGGCGGATTTTGCCGCGCAGGTGGGTGCATTCGATCAGGCCATGCTCGGCTATCCCTGGCAATCGCCCGACCCGGCAGTGGATGCCTTGCAGGTCAGCATCATGGCCTGGGTCATGCAGGCCGAACAGGACCAGCTTTCGCGTGGCGAGATATTTTCC
>JAYUCZ010000027.1:0-2251 GCA_043740065.1 Thiobacillaceae bacterium
CGCCGCCCCCGGCGCGAAAACAACCACAAATCGCGCCGGGGGCGGCGCTCCCACAGGGTGAAACATCCCAATGGACAATCCCGGATGATCACCTGTACCTTGAATCCCGGCAGACGTGCCACAATTACACCATTGCACCGCTAAACGCGGCTTTAATTTACCCCAACCTGGAGCCCCCGATGCCCGTACTTGAACTGAACGACCAAAACCTTGAGCAAACCATTACCGACAACGACTTTGTCGTGCTGGATTTCTGGGCACCCTGGTGCGGCCCGTGCCGTGGCTTTGCCCCCGTGTTTGAAGCCGCCGCCGAAAAATATCCGAATATCGTCTTTGCCAAAATCAATACCGAAGTCGAACAGGGCATCGCTGCACATTTTCAGATTCGCTCCATCCCCACGCTCATGATCTTCCGCGAAAAAGTCGGCGTCTATTCCCAGCCCGGTGCACTCGGCGCAGCGCAATTTGACGACCTGATCGCGAAAGCAGGCCAGGTCGATATGGATAAAGTGCGTGAGGAAATCGCCAGCGAACAGGGCGGTGTGCAGGCTTAAGCCCAGCAATATTGGAAACTCAGTCCGTTATGGCTGAGTGGTATGTTTACATCCTCCAGTGTGCCGACCGCACCCTATACACTGGTGTGACGACTGACATCGCGCTACGGGTCGCCGTCCACAATGCTGGCAAGGGTGCCAAATATACGCGTGGCAGATTGCCTGCGATTCTGGTGTATCAAGAGACAGCAGGCAATCGCGGGTTGGCGCTTAAACGCGAACATGCCATCAAGCAAATGCGCTTGGAGGAAAAGCGGCAGTTAATCCAGGTGTGTTTTTGAAAAGACGAGCCTGGAAAAGGCGAACTTGGCTGAGTCACCGAGAAACAACAACTTGAACATTATCCATCTTGCAGACGAGCGCCATGCTGCGTTGCAAAACGCTTGTGTGGCCAGCCACACTGCGCGTTCTGCGCCTTGCCTGGCACTCGTCTGCAAGCGGCCATCTGCCCAAGTTGTTGTTTCTCGGCTCCTAAGGCAAAACTTCCTTCAACAAAGGCAGGGTAATTCTGCGTTTGGTTTGCAGGCTGTAGCGATCCAGTGCTTCGACGATTTGCAATAGACGGCCAAGGTCGCGGCTTTGGTGGTTAAGCAGCCAGGCGGCGATGGCGGGGTCGAGTTCAAAACCGAGGCTTAATGCATGTTTGATGAGCGCGGTCTGTTTGTCTTCGTCGCTTAAGGGCAGCAGGCGGTAGATCAATCCCCAACCTAAGCGTGTACGCAGGTCTTCGCGGATGTTCAATCCTGCTGGCGCGTTTTGTCCGCTGGCTATCCAGCGTTGTCCGGCGGCACGGGCGTGGTTGAAGGCATCGAAGGCGACGATTTGATCGGGGTCGGACAGCCTGTCGATGTCGTCAAACAAAACCATATGCGGCTGCCCGGCGGCCAGTGCTGCCAGCAAATGGCTTTTGCCGCTGCCGGGCGAGCCCCACAGGTAGAACGCGGTTTCCGTCGCATCGCCAGCCAGCCAGCGGTGCAGGTGATCGAGTAGCTCGATATTGATGCCGGGAATGAAATTTTCCAGCGTGGGGCGAGCGGCAGGGTGGATGTCTAAAAGCAGTTGTTGCATGGGTTCGAAGCATACGACATTTGCCCGTGTTCACGCTATGCCAGCCAGCCCTGTGCCAGACAGCCCGGCTATACTTCAGCCTTGATTGTTTTTCGTAACTTGTCGTGATGAGTTCTGCCTTTCCCATCCCCATCAAACCAGCAATCGTAGCGCCGCCCATGGTCGAAGAGGTGCTGTCTGACTGTGAGCGCGCCGAGCTGAAATCACGCATCAAGGCGTTGATGAAACAGCAGGACGCAGTGTTGGTGGCGCATTACTACACCAGCGGCGACTTGCAGGATTTGGCCGAGGAAACTGGCGGCTGTGTGTCGGACTCGCTGGAAATGGCGCGTTTTGGTAACGCGCATCCGGCCAAAACCCTGATCGTCGCCGGGGTCAAGTTCATGGGCGAAACTGCCAAAATACTCAATCCGGAAAAGCGCGTGTTGATGCCGGATTTGCAAGCTGATTGCTCGCTGGATATGGCTTGCCAAGCGGACGAGTTTGCCGCTTTCTGCGATGCGCATCCGGATCGCTTGTCGGTGGTGTATGCCAACACCAGCGCGGCGGTGAAGGCGCGTGCCGATTGGGTGGTGACATCGAGCATCGCTGTGAGGGTCGTTCAACACCTGCACGAGCAGGGCAAAAAA
>JAYUCZ010000028.1:0-2246 GCA_043740065.1 Thiobacillaceae bacterium
CGCCGGGCAGTGCTGGCCTTCCACCAGGGTGTAATGGCGGATCACCGCATCCGGCAGCATGGTGATTTTGTCGCCGGGAAAATACACGGTGGATAAACGATTGCGGGCAATTTCATCGAGCTGCGAACCGGGCGCGATGCCCAGTGTTGGGCAGGCAATATGAATGCCCACGCGTGCGCCGCCTTCGGGCTTGAATTGCAGCGAAAATGCGTCGTCAATTTCGGTGGTGGCGGCATCGTCGATGCTGAAGGCGGCGACATTCGCCTCCGGCAAACCGGGCGGATCAAACGGCTCGGCAATCTCCGGGAAGCCCGTTCCCTTGGGGAAATAGTCTAATAAAAATGGTGCCTTGTGCAGTGCCTCAATATCCGGAAACGCCCCGCAACTGGCCAGCAACTGCATGGGTTGTTTGCCGGTTTGCGAGCAGGCCGCGTCCAGCGCTTTCCACACCAGCGTGTTTTTGTCCGGTTTGTACAGCAGGCGTAGCGGGTCGGCATCCCAGGCGGGCAGATTGCCGTTTGCCATCTCAATCACCCAAGCGGCAATCTGCTCTGCCTCGCGCGCCTTTTTAATGACGCTGGCCTTGGCCGCAGCCAGCGCATCCGCCGGGGCGGGCTTGTAACGACCGCGCCCCTTTTTGTAGAAGTACATCGGCGCTTCGTGCAGGCGGATCAAAATGCCTGCGGCTTCGATGGGCTGAGGTTTGTGGCCGAAATAGTCTTCCGCCAGTTTGGCAAAATCCAGCTCGTCCGCACCAGCGACTTCCCACAGAAAATCCGCATCGGCCTCGTCGCGTATCGCGTGCGCGGCGTGCATGAAATCCGTCGGTTCCGGCGCGGTAAAACGCAGATACACACGATCGGCCTTGATCTTGGAACGCTTGCCGCTGGCAGATTCTATCTGCAACGACGCGTCGGTTTCGCTCATCACCCGACCGGTTTTGAACGCGCCATCTTCTTCGTAAAAAACAAACATAAGGGGATTATTTAACCTAAAAACATGGGGAACCACGAAGGACACAAAGGACACGAATTCAATTCGTAATTTGACTTTGTGTCCTTATTCCATTTCGCGTTAAAAGCATGAATTTGTAGGTCGGGCTTTAGCCCGACATGTCGGCCTGAAGGCCGACCTACCATTGCTGCTTCTAATGCTCATTGGAATTAGTGTCCTTCGTGGTTCAACAAGTACAGACTTCAAAAACGATCAATAAACGGCAGCAGATCGACAAAGCGGGTAAGGCCGTGGTCGCCGCCTTGCAGCACAATCTGGTGGCAGTCGCGGTAATAGCCCACCGCGTCCCGGTAATCCAGCACTTCATCGCCGGTTTCCACCAGCAACAGGATGTTAGTCGGCTGCGGGGGCGCAGGTTCGTCCATCGCCGCCAGTGCATTTAAATGCGATGGCGAGAAATCGTATTCTTCGCCGGAATGCCAGTTCTTTTGCGCCCCCAGTGCATCGCGCAGCAGGAGATGGGGATGCACCGCAGGGTTAATCAGCACCGCGCGCAAACCGTAACGCGCCGCCAGCACGCTGGCATAAAAACCGCCCAGCGAAGAACCGATTAACTTGACTGGCGATTTTGCCGATTCAATCAGCCGCGAGAGTTCGGCAATCGCCGCCGCAGGCTGGTGCGGCAGGTCAGGGCAAACCCATTCGCTGCCGCGCCCTTGCGCGTCCAGCCATTTTTTCAGCTCCTGCGCCTTGCCAGAGCCGGAGGTAGAGTTAAAGCCGTGGATGTATAAAAGCATCGGTTCGATTTTCCGTTTAGCGGAGCGCCAGCGCATCCAGCAGTTTTTGGTGGATGCCGCCAAAGCCGCCGTTGCTCATCACCAAAATCGTGTCGCCGGGATGCGCGGCACGCGCCACCGCGCCAACCAGATGATCGAGATTCTCGTGCAGATGCGCCTTGACGTGCTGGTGCTCGAACACGGACTGCGCATCCCAGCCCAGCTCATGCGTGTAGATGAAAATTTCGTCGGCATCCGCAAGACTTTCCGGCAACTGGTTTTTCAGGCTACCCATCTTCATGGTGTTGGAGCGCGGCTCCAGCACGGCGATGATGCGGTTGCTTTTTTCAGCTGCGGTCTGGCCGACTTTTGCACGCAACCCGGCCACCGTGGTTTTGATGGCGGTAGGGTGATGGGCAAAGTCGTCATACACGGTAATGCCATGCACCACGCCCTTGATTTCCATGCGGCGCTTCACGTTCTTGAACTGCGCCAACGCCTCGCAGGCCACCGCAG
>JAYUCZ010000029.1:0-2241 GCA_043740065.1 Thiobacillaceae bacterium
CCACAGTTGACGAAGCAGATACACCAGCAAAGCCAGTACGGCAAACTTGAGCGCCGCCACTTGCCCGCCTGCCGCCCAAAACAACAGCGTAATCAGGCCAAGGCCAAACAGCGCAGTTAGTGGTCGCCACCAAAATCCCATGTTCTGCCTGTTGTGCATAATCAGATGCCGCGATTATCCCAGATAATCCATTAGGACGCGGGATGATGGCGAGGCGATTTCCGAGGCAGTTTTGTTGCTTGGGAGGCGTGCATGGCTGTTCCATGCACAACGAGCAAGCGGCAAAAATGGCCGGAAAGCGTCCGCCAGCACCCGCGTAGGCGCGAAGCGCCGCCTAATGGATTGTCCGGGATACCTATCCCTGCGCGGAAAAGCGATAGCCCGCCCCGCGCACCGTCTGCACCAGATTTTCGTGAGCGCTCACTTCCAGCGCAACCCTTAAGCGACGTATATGCACATCCACCGTGCGCTCCTCCACAAACACATCATCGCCCCATACCTGGTCGAGTAATTGCGAGCGCGAATAGACCCGCTCGGTGTGAGTCATGAAGAAATGCAGCAAGCGAAATTCGGTCGGCCCCAAGTCCAGCACCTGGCCATTGCCGGTGACGCGATGGCTGGCGGGATCGAGTTTCAAGCCGGACATTTCCACCAGTTCTTCGGTCATCTGCGGCGCACGGCGGCGCAGCACGGCGCGGATTCTGGACACCAGTTCACGCGGCGAAAACGGCTTGGTCAGGTAATCGTCCGCGCCGGTA
Source organism: Thiobacillaceae bacterium (assembly GCA_043740065.1). Taxonomy (GTDB): domain Bacteria; phylum Pseudomonadota; class Gammaproteobacteria; order Burkholderiales; family Thiobacillaceae; genus UBA6918. The sequence continues at coordinate 759 of JAYUCZ010000029.1, forward strand.
TCCAGTGCGGATACCTTGTCGTGTTCCTCGCCGCGCGCGGTCAGCATGATGATGGGCACCGGCTGGTAGCGCTTGTCGGCACGCAGGCGACGGCACAAGTCAATGCCGGACATGCCGGGCAACATCCAGTCCAGTAGGATCACGTCCGGCAGCATGACATTCAAGCTCTGCAGGGCGGCCTCGGCATCATCAACTGCCGTAACCTGATGCCCGGCCAGCCCAAGATTGAGCTTGAGCAGCTCCTGTATGCCCGGCTCGTCTTCCACTAACAGTATGTTTGCAGCCATCGTTTTGCTCGCTTCAATTTATCTGCACAAATAGTATGACGGCAAAATGACAGCTTTGTGACAGCCCGCCCGCCAGCGCCGGTCGGTTAGAATGAGACATGGACGATAAACACACTACCCATTTCGGCTTCAAGACTGTGGCCGAATCCGAGAAAGCCACCAAGGTGGCCGAAGTTTTCCATTCGGTGGCACGCCGTTACGATTTGATGAACGACTTGATGTCGGCAGGTCTGCACCGGTTGTGGAAGCGTTTTACCATCACCCAGGCCGGGCTGCGTCCGGGGCAAAAAGTGCTGGACATCGCAGGCGGCACTGGCGACATGACGCGGCTGTTTTTGAAAGAAGTCGGCAGCATCGGACAGGTGGTGTTGACCGACATCAACTACTCGATGCTCAACGAAGGCCGCAACCGCCTGCTCAACGAAGGTACGCTCACCCCCACCGCGCAATGCGACGCGGAAAAACTGCCCTTCCCGGACAATTATTTTGACTGCGTGTGCGTATCCTTCGGGCTGCGCAACATGACCCACAAGGATCAGGCGCTGGCGGAAATGTTCCGCGTACTAAAGCCCGGCGGGCGCGTGCTGGTGCTGGAGTTTTCCAAAGTCTGGAAGCCGCTGGAAGCCGCATACGACATCTACTCGTTCAAGATACTGCCCAAGATGGGGCAACTCATCACCAACGATGCCGACAGCTATCAATACCTGGCCGAGTCCATTCGTATGCATCCGGGACAGGAAGAACTCAAGACCCTGATGCAAGGCGCGGGCTTCGAGCGCGTGACCTATCACAACCTGACAGCGGGCGTGGTGGCGCTGCACCGGGGTTACAAGTTTTGATACTGAAAATTCTGGCCGCCCAGCAACTTATCGCCAGCGGACTTGCCCACGTTTTCGCACACACACCCGGGGCGGCGGATGCGCTTGCCCGCCATGCCGGAAAAACCCTCGCGCTGGATTTGATGCTGTTTCGCGTCAACCTGACCGTTGACGCAAGCGGAGCGCTGCACGCCGACTCGAACGCCATTCCCGATGCAGTGATTTTTGTCAGCCCCGATCTGCTCGCGCAACTACCGTTCAAAGGCAAAGCCGCCTTCCGCGAAGCCCGCACCGAAGGCGACGCAGAACTGCTCTCGGCGTTTAACGATGCCTTCCAGCAACTGGACCTGGATGCCGAAGCCGAGCTGTCCCGCGTGT